>JANQQA010000347.1 GCA_028285205.1 Bythopirellula sp.
GTATCACATGGCACGTAACGCCCTGTTTGAGATCATTACCGAGTACCGGCACGGCCCGGCAACCGCCGACGAGGTGAATCTCGCTGACTTCGCCACAGCATACGCTGCCGCCGCTGAACTCGTCGACGCGGGGCGGACCCTGCGTGAGTTGTTTGCCGACGAAGCAATCATTCGGCGGAAGCTGAACGAATCCTACGAGTTGTTTGACATTCCGGCTAATAGCTTCGATGCGATTCAGATGTCTCTTTCTGATCCGATGCACGCAATCCAACTTTATCAAGCCACTGAATCATACGATCGCCACGCCGCTGCGCTCCGCGAACTTGCTGAGTGTGATCCGAATCTGGCTGCAGTCATGGCGATCATTGATCGACTCGACGAGCGGCTGCGGGTGAGTGCATCGACTTACGCGGGGGCGCGAGCCAGCGAACGCGCGCGTCACACATACGAGAAAATTGTCAACCGCGGCATCGGCAGAGCGATCTATGCGATTCAGTCGTGGATCTCAGAATTTATCGGTCAGCTCAGCACGCAACCCGATCACACGCCGGCACTGCCGCGAACCATCAAATCGCAACTGATGGAGCAGTTGCAGCCGGGTGACGTCATGGTCACGCGTAAGGAACATTCGCTCACCAACTACTTCCTTCCCGGTTATTGGCCGCACGCCGCCTTGTACGTCGGTGACGGACGAGTGATTGAGGCGTTGGCCGATGGCGTTCATGAACGTTCGATCGAGTCGCCTTTTTCGGTTGATGCGATTGCCACGATTCGACCGCAGCTGTCGCGCGAATTGATCGAACAAGCGCTACAGCGCGCCCGCACACACGTCGGAAAGCCGTACGACTTCGACTTTGACTTCACACGTTCCGATCGCATGGTGTGTACGGAAGTGGTGTACCGTAGTTTTGAGGGGCTCGGCGACGTTAACTTTCAACTCACTCGACGCGCAGGGCGCGAGACGCTATCGGCCGAAGATCTACTGAATCTCTCGAGAGCAAATCAGCACTTCGCCAAAGTCGCCGTGTATTGTCCAATGCACAGCAATCAGCTGCTAACTGGCGAGCAGATCGAACAAGTGTTGCGAGCGACGATGGACGTCTGACGTAGGTTGACGGGGAGTACAGGCCGATTTCGAGCCAAAAATCACCGCTTTAGGGAGTGATTTCCTGTCACGAAAGCGAGTTTGTGGTATCCTTGTAGATCGGCCGAAAAGCCGTTTCCCCACGTCGAGAGGCTTCCGCCCGCCATGCGTTTCATGAACCTCCAATACGTCAAGCGATTCCGCATGGAACTCGACCTACGGCGGTGGAGGCGACCGCGGATCAAACTGCCTGTCGATTATCGCCTTGTTGCTTGGCACGATTCGCTCGTGCAGTCACACGCCGACGTCAAGTACCACAGCTTTCGTGGTGAAATCGATTCGCAGGTATTTCCTTGCCTGGGCGAATTGGATGGATGCGAGCGGTTGATGCACGAGATTCAGGCCAAAGACGGATTTCTTCCGGAAGCAACATGGTTGGCAGAGTACGCAGCACCAGGATTTTCGCGATCCGAGTATTGCGGGACGATCCAGGCCGTGCGGACGCACAAAGGCAAAGCGAACATCCAGAACATCGGCGTCTTGCCATTTCATCGAGGCCGCGGGATTGGGACCGCATTGATCTTGGCGTCGCTGTTAGGTCTGCATCACCTCGGCATCCGCTATGCCTGTCTAGAAGTGACCGTGGAAAATGAGTCTGCGGTGCGGTTGTATCGGCAACTCGGTTTTCGTACAGCCCGCACGTTGTACAAGGCGGTTGAACTTGCACATTGCGAGATGGCCCGTTAGGCTGCTCGCTACGACCTGACCGGCCGTTCCGGAGGAACCGCCGCTTCGTTTCTCGAGGGATGCCCGGCTACGAATCCTCTCGGCATCCACCTGCGTATCCCTAAACTCTCTCGCCAAATCTATGCCTCCCGTCACCCAAGTTCAACAACGTCAAGCGCACGTTCACCAATTCGACAACGGCATGGTGTTGGTTGGTGAGCCGACCGAGGCTGTGGAATCGGCTGCCTTCTCGCTGCTGGTGCCCGCCGGGTACAGCACCGATCCAAGTGATCGCCTTGGGCTGTCGTCACTGCTATGTGACATGGTGCTACGTGGAGCAGGCCCGCGCGATAGCCGTGCGTTGATCAACGATCTTGAGGTCCTGGGGGTTGAACGAGGCGAGTCGGTGGGTGCTTCGCAAACAAGCTTCAGCGCCGCGACGGTATCGTCGAATCTGTTGGACGCGCTGAATATCTACGCCGACATTGTGCGACGCCCTGCCCTGCCCTCCGAGCAACTCGATGCAGGCAAACTCGTCTGCCTGCAGGAACTTCGTGGAGCCGAAGACGAGCCCGGTCAGAAGCTCATGATGCGATTGCGACGTCGCGCCTATCCTTCGCCATGGGGACGTTCCAGCATTGGCACAGCGGCCGGGATCCAGGCGAGTACCTCCGATGATGTCGCGCGGCACTTCGCGCTTTGCTATCGGCCCAACGGTACAATCCTCGGCGTGGCTGGCAACTTTGAGTGGCAGCCCCTGGTTGACCAGGTCGAAGGCCTCTTTGCCGATTGGTCAGCGACCGAAGCTCTGCCTGTGTCAGATGCAGACGCCACGGCGGATGACGTTCATGAAGACTACCAATCCAACCAGTGTCATATCGGCATTGCCTTCCCAAGTGTGCCCTATCGCGACCCTGACTACCTGCGTGCTTGGGCCGCCGTTGGCGTGCTCAGCAGTGGTATGAGTTCGCGACTCTTCACTGAAGTCCGCGAGAAGCGCGGCCTGTGCTACACAGTGAGCGCTTCGTTGCAAACGCAACTGGATCGCGCGCGGGTACTCTGCTACGCAGGCACGACCGCCGAACGGGCACAGGAAACGTTGGACGTGACGTTTATGGAATTGCTCAAACTCGGGAAAGGCGTGAGCGCGGACGAACTCAATCGACTCAAGGCGCGGATCAAGAGTGGCCTGATCATGCAGCAGGAATCAACCAGCGCCCGCAGCGGCTCGATAGCCCGCGACTACTACCATTTGGGCCGCGTTCGCACGTTGGAGGAGTTGGGACAGCGCATTGACGACCTTACCAGCGATCACATCAACGATTATCTCACTGCCCATCCGCCATCCGATTTCACGTTCGCGACGCTTGGCCCGGCCGCGTTGAAATTGCCTCAGGAGAACCCGTGAACTTCCGCACGCACACACTCGAAAACGGCTTGGAAATTGTGGCCGAATGCAACGCAGGGGCCCATTCGCAGGGCGTCGGCTTTTTCGTGCGTACTGGCGCCCGAGACGAGACCGACGAACTTGCGGGCGTGAGTCATTTTCTTGAGCACATGGTGTTCAAGGGCACGCCCCGTCGCACTGCGGACGATGTGAACCGCGAGTTCGATGAGTTGGGTGCGCACTATAATGCCTTTACTAGCGAGGAAAGCACCGTCTACTACGCGGCAGTGCTACCAGAGTATCAAGAGCCGACGATTGACCTGCTGGCCGACATCATGCGCCCCAGCCTGCGCGAAGATGACTTCAACATGGAGAAGAAGGTCATCGTCGAAGAGATCCAGATGTACGCCGATCAGCCACCCTTTGGCATGGACGACAAGATTAAGGAGTTGCACTACGGTAATCATCCGCTGGCGCGGAGTGTGCTCGGCACGGTCGACACGATTGAGGCTCTCAGCGCTGAACAAATGCGTGGCTATTTCCAGTCGCGATATAGCCCGAGCAATTTGTTCGTCGGTGCTGCCGGGAACGTTGATTTTGAAGCGTTGGTTCGTCAGATTACCGAACGATGCGGTGATTGGCCCGCTTGCAACACAACCCGCGATGTTCCGCCGGCTGCTTCGAAATCGAGCTTTCACTGCATCGCTAGGGAGTCGGCTACCCAGCAGTACATTCTGCAATTGCTCGACGCTCCGTCCTCTGAGTCGGAAGATCGCTATGCGGCGAAACTGCTAGCGACGATGCTGGGCGACGACTCTGGGAGCCGCATGTATTGGGAGCTGATCGATCCCGGTCTGGCGGAAAGCGCGAGCCTCGGCCACTACGAATACTTGGGCGTCGGGATGTATTTCCTGTGGATGAGCTGCGAACCGGCAGATGCCGCGTCCAACTACGCACGCGTCCAGGAACTCGAGCAACAGGCGCAGGCCGAAGGCTTTACCGAGGAAGAACTCCGTCAGGCGAAGAGCAAGGTAAAGGCCCGTGTCGTCCTAGGCAGCGAGCGACCACGCAATCGTCTGTTCAACGTTGGTGGAAACTGGATGCAGCGACGTGAGTACCGCAGCGTGGCAGATGATCTCAACACGGTAGATGCCGTCACGCTTGACGACGTGCAACGTGTTTTGTCCGCGTATCCGCTGACAGGTGGCACAACCGTTACGATCGGCCCACTGCAAGATTGGCCGGCTTCATAGCCTGTCGCGACGCCGCCACTCGGCTGGGTTTCTAACCTAACCTTGTAGCGGACAAGTTGCTCTACTCGCGCGATCTGGGGCTGATTCATGGCCCTTTCCGGCTAAGGTACACACCGATGACACGCATACTGTTTGTTGATGATGAGCCCAAAGTGCTCGAGGGCTTACGATCGATGCTTCGCGCCTACCGCCGCGACTGGACGATGGAATTCTGCGATGGCGGCGAAAAAGCCCTCAACCGGCTGAGGCAAGAACCCTTCGATGTGCTGGTCACTGATATTCGCATGCCAGGCATGGACGGTGCAGAACTGCTGACTCGCGCGCGAGACTTGTATCCGGACATGGTCCGCATTGTGCTGAGCGGTCAGTCGGAGCAGGAGCGAATCATGGTCGCGGTGGGTCAAGCGCATCAATGCCTTGCCAAACCGTGTGATCCCGAGAAGCTGCGTCAAACGATCGAGCACGCCAACTTGCTCAACAAGCGGATGAGCAACCCAAAGCTCAAGGCGTTGGTAGCCAGAATGGATTCCCTCCCCTCGTTGCCCGACATTTACTTCGAGCTGGTCGAGGAGCTGCGAGACGAGGACTCCAGCGTCGATCGCGTTGGTTCGTTGATCGCCCGTGACCTCGCCATGACGGCTAAGGTGCTGCAGCTGGTCAATTCGTCGTTCTTCGGCCTCCGTGTACATGTTAACGATGCCAAACACGCCGCCGCGTTGCTGGGCCTGAACACACTTAAGCCGCTGGTGCTCACAGCAAGCATCTTTCGACAGCTGGAAGAATCGCGCGTTTCGACAACCTTCCTTGAGTCGATTTTGTCCCACAGCATGGAGATCGGTGGAATCGCCAAGCAGCTCGCGGCAAAGGAACAACTGGATCGAGAAACGACGGACAATACATTTATCGCCGGCGCACTACACGATGTCGGCAAGGTCATCCTCGCTGACAACTTCGGACGCGATTACACGGTGCTTTGCCACAAGGCCCGAGCGCAAGCATCGCCGATTGTCGAGCTAGAGGCCGAGCAACTGGGGGCTTCGCATGCAGACGTGGGCGGCTATCTGCTCGGGCTCTGGGGTCTGCCTCAGGAAGTGATCGAAGCCGTCGCATTCCACCACGATCCAAGCACCAGCGTCGATTCAACGTTCACGCCGCTCACCGCGGTCCACGTGGCGAATGCGCTGCTCAACGGAGCCAACGATCCGGTGAGCGACGTGACGGAGAACTCCGCCATGGACCTGATTTATCTGGCGCGGCTCGGCATGGAAGATCGCTTGCCACGTTGGCAAACTATCGCGGAGCAAGCCGCGGCAATTGCATGAGCACGGCAGCAGACTGCCGTCAGCCGCTCAAGTATTTCTGTAGCTGATGCTCTGCGAACCACTTCGAGTCCCACGCCTCGCTAGTCAGCGCTTCGCGGTTCGCGTCGGGGATCACGTAAGCCGTGCATTCAATCGGCCCGCGTTCGGTCGCTGCGATCACTGGGATCCGCTCATAGAGGTCGGATTCGTACGCATCGAGTTCGAAGATCGCGTCGTCGTCCAGATTGCTGTAGACCTTGCCTGACACCTGATCGTCGGGCTCAGCGCGTATGATGCCCGGGAAGACGGCATTCTTCACTCGAAAGATGGCGAAACCTGGCAAGGTGGCCGGCTCGGAAGGGAAGCTGCCGACAGCAATACGCTCCCAAACTTCTGGGAACATCAGAGTTCCATACGTGAACAAATTCATGAATCAACAGTTTACTGCAACCGGCCGACAACTACCACTGTAGACGTTGTTCAACTTGTTCAATCCGTTGTACGCCGCCACTTTATAGCATTCGGTGAGCGTGGGGAAGTTGAACACGTTGTTTACGAAAAACTCGGCATCGCCGTCTAGAGCCATTACCGCTTGGCCGAGGTGAATCAGCTCCGTCGCGCCGGTGCCGATCACATGAACACCCAACAGCTTGTGGGTTTCCTGGTGAATCAGCATCTTGAGCATGCCTAATTCGTCGCCCAGCAACTGACCGCGGGCGATTTCGCGATAGTTGGCCACTCCCGATTCATACGGGATACCCTCGGCGGTCAATTGCTCTTCCGTCTTGCCGACCATCGAGATCTCGGGCACCGCGTAGATGCCGTAAGGGAACAGCGAAGTATTGTAGTTGCCACCACCGCATCCGAAGGCATGACAGATGGCTCGACGTCCCTGCTCCATGCTGGTCGACGCTAGCGAGGGAAAACCGATCACGTCGCCCGCCGCGTAGACGTGTTCCACATTGGTTTGGTAGTAATCGTTTACCGCTAACCGCTCTCGATCGTCGAACTCGATGCCCACCTTGTCGAGCCCCAACTGGTTGCAGACGCCTTGACGGCCTACAGCATAGAGGAGCGACTCGGCATGGATCGTTTTCCCCGATTCGAGCTGTGCTTCGACGAGTCGCTTAACGGTGCCGTTCTCGATCTCGACTTCTTTGATCTCTTCCACCTTTTCGCCCAATCGCAGGGTAATGCCGCGCTGCCGCATGAAATATTGGAACGCATCGGCAATTTCCTGATCAAGGAAACCAAGCACCTTGTTTCGTCCTTCGATCAGGGTGACCTGCACACCGAGCGTTGCCATGATGCAGGCGTATTCGGTTCCGATCACGCCGCCGCCGACAACAATCATCGTCTTGGGCAGATGATCAATGCGCATTACCTCGTCGCTGGTAAAGATCGTCTGCCCATTAAACGGTACGTTCTCCGGCCGCGCCGGTCGTGTTCCCACGCCCAGCAAGAATCGATCAGCGGAAATGCTCTCCTCACCGTTCGGCCCGGTCACCGCGACTTCGTTGGGACTAGTGAATCGTGCCTGCCCCCATAACAATTCCACACCGTTGCGTTCAAACTGGTCGGAAATGATTTGCCATTCGTGCCGGATCACTCGCTGCGAGAAGCTCACCAAATCGGCGATCGTCACTTGGCGCTTCGCTTGACCGATTGAGCCATACACGCCGTGACGCTTTCCGCCGGTGAGCGTCAGCACCGCTTCACGCAACGCCTTCGACGGGATCGTGCCGGTATTGATTTGCGCGCCGCCGAGAACCTGGTTCTTCTCGATGATCGCGACGCTCTTGCCGAGTTTGGCCGCCTGGATCGCACCCTTTTGGCCGGCAGGCCCGGTGCCAATAACCACGCAATCGTAGTGCTTCATGTCAGTTGCTTCAGTGTGGGGGAGGGTCGGGGAGGACTCACACGTTCCCCGCATCGACGAAAGCCACAGCGTCCCTAAAGAAATTGAAGATCTGCCGTTATTATCGGTAGGTGAAGACTGGCCCTTATTACCGGTCTTGCGGGCTATTCGCCCAAGGGTGGCGCACTCTCCGGCGCAGTTGCAGTTTTCGGCCAATGGCGTGTGGTCAAAGCAAGCCACCAGACGGATAGAGTGGCAGTGGGCAGTTGCTGGGGTGCGTAATTCATCGCTTGGTGTCCAGTTGCACAGGTTGCGTTCGCTGAACTTTGTGCGAGTCGACAAGAAGTGGCCTATTCCACCCCAAGGGTGTTCACAATGCGACCTTCTAACCTACTCTTGCTGTCACTATTCAGCTTGACGCTACTAACCGGCTGCGCAGACCAAAAACGAATTGACTACCTTACAGGCGCGGTCAAAAGTCAAGAACTCAAAGCCGAACTGGCCCACGACGACGTGGCACGCGCCGAGAAATGCCTCATGGAAACGCAACAGAAAGGCGACTTTACAGAACCCGAAAAGATATTGGTTGCAAGGTTTAAGGCGGAAGCTGCAGAGTGTGATAAGAATGTAGCCGCCGCCCGCAACGAACTCTGGTGGGCGAAGTGGGGGTTTTAGCCGGGGCGGTCTGGGCAGGTCGGCGATAACTCGGCCCGCGTGAGGCCCACTGGGGCGGCGCGCCCGCAGGCTCGGGCGTTAGAAGCTCGTCGGCATAACCGGGTTGTGCCGATCGCGTCGGTTACCGGACTTCAAGATTGGCCAACCACAACGGCCCGACGACCACCGCGCAGCGTCACCGTCGTGCCCCTGGTGAGTTGCTTCCATTGGATCTTTCACCATTGCCTCACCAGGTCCTCGCCATTCCGCTCCGCCACCGGTTTTGAAAGGTTTTAGGTTTTCGTTTACATAACCACCTGCTCAGCCCACCACCCTGAGAGCCATAACCTCCTTTCTCACAACGACTTGCGCCCGTCGCCACAGCTGACAAGCGGCGAGTATTGAAAGGTCTGCCCCGCGCAACCTTTCAAAACCATCTGAAGCCGTTCCGTACCAGGGTAATCCGCCGGCGGCCCGATTAGGTTGCCGCTGAGTCGAACCATCGCCTCAGCCAATTTTACTCGAACTGGTGGCCCGTTTTCAGCGACGATTCTTGGCCGGTATGGCAGAGGTGTGCGCGGAGGCACGCGTGAACGGCGTATCGCGTGCGTCGTGCCCGACGCTTCAGCTCGACTTTCGAGTCAACGGGCCAGGTGCGGCGCTCGGGCTTGCCAGACTGCGTCTCGGCCGTCAGTCTTAAGCAACATGTCTTTTCACGGGTAACTATAATGCACCTATTGGCGGTGGTGCCGAGACTACTACTCCGTACTTTCGGCCTGTCGTCAATCTGCGTCCCAAAGCGAACAAGCTTGTACCCTGTTATGCTCCGACAAGTGGGAGACGGCTGTGGCAGTCACGTTAATTGAATCCGTCGAGAAGAAACTGCTGGAGGTGCATGCCTCGGCCCTCTTTACCGAAGAAGACTACAAGCAGTTGGGGAATGCCACCGAGCGTCTGTTGACCAAGACCGAGTCAATTCGTGTGTTGCTGATCCTGGAAGACTTTCACGGCTGGGAAATGGACTCGTTCTGGGAGCGAGGAAAGATGGCTGCGAAGTACAAACGCAGGGTGCATCGCATGGCAACGGTAGGCAGCGAATCGTCACAAGACTTATTGGCGACCATGGCGCACTCCTGGACACACACAGAAGTCCGGTTCTTTCCAACCGATCAACTCGAGCAGGCTCGAGCGTGGATTGAGGAAGCGTGACAACAATCAGTTCTTTGATTCGGTTCAGAACTGCAGTCGACTGCGAAAATGAACTACCTACGCATCGTTGGAGATGCTCGGAGTGAGGTAATCAGTTTCTCGGTGGCTGACTTCGAGAACTGCTAGAATGTGTACCTCAAGAGAAAGTGGTAGATCATCGCATCGCTACTTGTGCTCGGTGCGACGTAGTCCGTCTCGAGGTGACTCACTTCGAACCGCGACTCCCACTCATCGCTTATCCTCCAGATAAAGTTGACCCAATACGACTCATTGCGTGCGCGCTGGCCTACCGTAGCTGTGATCGCGCCTAGGTCTCGATCTCTGGGATCGTCGACTCCGTATCCTACAGACGTCGTGAGAAACGGCGTCATCTTCCAAAAGAATTCACCGAAACCGCCGACGGAGTAGATGGCTTCACCGTTCGCGGGATTCAAGCTCTGACCAATGCCTCCGTTGTAGGTCCCAATTGCCTGCCCGACAAAACCCTCACCTTGGAAGCCGAATCGTTCCCCTTCCATCCGCAACTCTGGAATTACAGCCCAAGACTTGGAGACGTTGATACCTGCCATCGCCAGGTCATCCACCGCCCGCGTCTCGCCGATTAACCCGCCGATGGCAAGCAACACAGGGCGCTGGCCAGCGCCCTCGCCGCCGAGTGTGGTCTCCCATCGCAGTTCCACGTTCGGCCAACCGTTGTCGATGCCAGCTACATCCGGCACCGCGATGAAGTCGTTAACCGCCTGTTGAGTCAAGCCAAAGTAGAGCGCGGAACTGAACAGTTCCGTGCCTTGGAAGTATCTCTCCATGCGGAACCCAGGGCGGAGCTGCCCGAAGTTTCCTTGCATCTTGTGAGAGGTCCACGACGGCGAGTTAGTATTCTGGCGGCCAATGCCGTCGGCATCTTGCCCGATCCAAAAACGCCATTGGTCATTCTTCAGTTCTGTCCACGCCAACAAAAAGAAAAGTCCTGGGTTGTTGGCGATCGGCTGTTCGCCGAAGAAGTTGACAGCAACGTTGGCACCACTTCGAAACGAACCGAGATCTGGACCTGCGATGTTTAGCCCCAGGAGCGACTGCTGCCCACTGACGGTGAATCGTGAGTCATCGATACCCGCGGCGGGGCCGGGCACCAGAAAGAGCGGGGCTCCGCGAAGCGAAAAACTCCGATCGCTGCCCAGCATTTCTCCGTAGACTGCCCCGAACGGGGTCAGCGTGAATTTCTTCTTCGGCTGGCAATAGCTGGCGAGTTGCGCGCCGTGAGTCGCGTCCAGCTCGCTCCCATCGCCTACGAGTGGCAGCGGCTGCAGTTCGACGGAACCGCTCGTGGACTCTCGAAGACCGCGGAACTCGGCCAGCTCAATCCTGGCGTCGTCCAGCGCGGCTTGCGTTGCTTCTAGCCGTCGCGCAAGTTCGTCGACGCGCTCTATGGTTAGACCGGCGTCCTGGCCGTGACTGACAAGTTGTGGGGCCAGCAGGTTGAACGCGACCAGGCCCACCAGGGTTGCTAGCGACCTGCTGAACACCATACGACGATTCCCTGGCAACGTGTCATGAGACGGACCGGTTCCGTGTCGCAGTCTTCGACTCGTTGCCGCATACGACTTTAGCGATTACTCCACTTTTGAAAGCTGGCGAAGCTCTGCGGGCAACCGAAAGCACAAAAGCTAGCGATGTGGCGCCGGAGCAGCTATCATCAGCTTGCCCATTTTACTTCCACGAAAGATCTGAGAATGAACACCTCTGCTCTCAATCGACGAACGTTTGTCCAAGCTTCCTCGGGAGCTTTGGCCGCAGCCGCTTTCTCATCCAGTTCTTCCACTGCCTTTGGTCAGGAGAAATCGACCGTGTCAGCAGCCGAATCGGTAATGGTCCATCACGAATGGGGAACGCTCAAGGAAGTCGTATGCGGCATCCCCTACTTCAAGATCCCCACGAGCCTCCCCAAGAACGTCTACAACTACGCCCCGACCGAAGGGATCAAGTTCTTCGAGGCCAATCTGGGCAAGACGCTGGAGGAGGCCGACCCGGAGCTCTACAAGAAAGCCCGCGGACAGATGGAGGCGACCATCTCCATCCTGGAAGACCGGGGAGTAAAGGTACATCGCCCCGAGGTCTGCACCCCAGAGGAGCAGAGCTACTTGAGTGAGCTGTTCCCGGAGAGCGTCATCCAGTTCTACCCGCGCGACCCGATGGTCGTGATCGGGAATCGCTTCATTGAGACGGGGCAGTTCTTCCCCCTAAGGCGTCGCGAGCGATTCGGCATCCGCCGCGCGCTGGCCGACCGCCTTGCCGATAGCAACGCGCAGCTGGTCTCGATGCCGCCCGAGGTCCCCACGCCTGAGGCGAGCGACGGCAGCTGGGGCGCGGGGCCGTTCCTTGAAGGGGGCGACACGTTCCTGATCGGCAAGGACATCTACGTGGGCGTCTCCGGCAACGCGACAAACTCCGCCGGCGTGAAGTGGCTGCAGCAGTACCTGGGCGATGAGTACCAGGTGCACGAGGTGAAGCTGACCAAGAAGTTCCTGCACCTCGACTGCTGCCTGGCGACCCCGCGCGAAGGTCTGGCGATCGTCTGCCGCGAGGCCTTTTTCGACGGGCTCCCCGCGTTCATGAAGGACTGGCAGCTCATCGAGCTGCCCTACGTCGAAGCCAAGGAGATGCTCGGCTGCAACGGGCTCGTGCTCGACGAGAAGACGATCATCATCCACACCGACCTGCCGAACCTGGGCAAGGCGCTCCGGGACGCGGGCCAAGAGGTGATCGAGACGCCCTTCGACGCGGTCTATCGATTCGCGGGCGCTTTCCGCTGTTGGCACCACCCGCTCGTAAGAGAAAGCGTTCTCTAAGACGTGCCTGACCAATGGAAGGCGCCTAATCGAGGAAATCGACCACATGAAGAAGTACCCCCGAATTGCAGCAGCAACGGTTCTCATCGCTCTCATAGCAGCTTCATTCGCGACCGCTTGTTCCCGTGTCCTTTGGAACGACAACGGCAAGGCGGTTGTGACCGGCCGCACGATGGATTGGAGCCACTCCTGGGACGACATGGTATTCGTCTATCCCAGAGGACAGAAGATGGACGGAGGCGTCGCGGGTGGTCTTCAATGGACATCGAAGTACGGAAGCGTGGGCTGCAGCATCAGTCCTTATGCTTCGAGAAAATATGGATTCGACCTCGTCACAGATGGGCATACCGACGGCATCAACGAGAAAGGACTGGCGGCGCACTTGCTCTATCTGGAGGAGACTGTCTATCCGGACCCGGAGACCGACGATCGCCCCGCCGTCACATTCATGCGGTGGGTTCGTTATATCTTGGATAACCACGCAACCGTCAAAGAGGCCGTCGCAGGGATGCGAAAGGTTCGTATTGCTCCCGTGGAAATGGGCGGCAAGGTATTTGGAACGCACGTCGCGATCGAAGATCCAAGTGGTGACTCGGCAATCTTTGAGTACATCGACGGCAACCTTGTGATTCATCACGGCAAGAAATACACCGTGATGACGAACGACCCGAGCTATCCGTTTCATGTCGAGAACATCAAGAGCTACAAAGACTTCGGTGGTGACGAGGACCTGCCCGGAACCACAGACCCCGACGACCGCTTTGTGCGATTGGCGCACTTTCTTGGACGTCTGAAGCAACCCGTAGATGACGGCGATGCCCTTGCCAAGATTTACAGTGTCATCAAGACGGCACACGTACCTTTTGACGCTGACGAATACGGACCCACTTGGTGGACTTCGCTTACCGACTGCACGAACAAGCTCTGGTACTTCGACTGGAGCCAGAATCCGAACATCATCTGGATTGACCTGAAAAAACTAGACTTTTCTGAAGGAAAGCCGGTGATGCAGATCAACCCCAGGAATCCCGCGATGGTTGGCGATGTGACCAACGCGTTCGAGCCTGTGCAAACTAAATAACCTTGGCTGGCCAAATCGTTCTACTTGGGCAAACTGGAGTGGTTAGCGTGGGAATCCGGGCGTCCGCGGCACGAGATGCCGATGGAACCGATGTGCGACATTTCGCATTGAGACCGTCGGCCCGAGCCATTAGCCCCGTATGTCACGCGTTTCCAGGTTATTACTCGTTCTTCTAATAGCCTGCTGGCTGCCTGGCCACTGGGCCGTCGGGCAGTCGGCTGTCGACACAGGCATGCCGTGGAATGTTCACTACGAACGTCCGTACTCCGGCGCCTCGCCCTGGTCTCTCTTCAATCGTGTCGACCGGCCGATCAAGGTTGGAGGCTGGATGTCTGGCGGGTTCACGGCAAATGCCAATGGCAATCGGTCGGGCAACGGTAACGCCCCGCTGCCGCTGAACAACGTGTCTGACACACCGGTGCTCAACCAGTTTTGGCTCTATGCAGCGAAGCCGCTCGACATGCGGACAAATGACTGCGATTGGGGATTTCGAATCGACTACGTTTTCGGAGCCGATGGACCCGACAACCAGGCCGCAGGCGACCAAGGTTGGGACTTTGGCTGGAACACATCACGCGATTATGGCTCGGCGATCCCGCAACTCTATGCAGAATTTGGCTTCCGTGAGGCGATTTTTCGCGTCGGCTACAAGTTTGGTCTGCAAGGCTATGAAGCAGGCCAGGCCGTCGACACGTTTTTCTACTCTCACAACTACGGTTTCGGCTATGGCGTTCCAGGAACGTTTGCCGGTGCAGCCGTCACCTATCCGGTGACAGAGCGGATGGAGGTCGTCGGAGGTTGGACCACCGGTTGGGATAGCTGGTGCTCTAACTACCTCAGTGCGTCGACCTTTATGGGCGGATTTACGTGGAACGCTACTAACGCAACGAGCCTCACGTACCATGTCACCGCTGGCGACTTTGGAGATGGAACAGCCAAGAACGGCGCGCAGAGCAACGCCGGCGATATCTACGCCCATGCAATCGTACTGACGCATGCGGTGAACGACCGCGTCGACTGGGCAATTGAGAACACGCTTGGAAGCAACACTGGGATCGGCGCAGACAGCAATCAATGGTACTCGCTGACTGGCTACCTGTTTGTTGATCTCAACGACTATTGGTCAGCGGGTGCGAGACTGGAGTGGTTCCGAGACGAAGACGGCAAGCGAGTCAACGTCAACGGTGCAGGATCGGGTACCTACTATGAGGCAACGATAGGGTTGAACTGGTATCCCTGTCCGAACTTGACCATCCGTCCTGAGATTCGCTGGGACTGGTTTGACGGACAGGGCAGTCCCTTCAATAACCGCGGCGGCATGAACGGTACCGACACCAGTCAATTCACTGGCGGTCTGGACTTCGTGCTGGTTTTCTAGGGCAATCTGTTCCGGATCCTGGGCGTCACAGGCCCACTCTACCTGTTGCTCTGCTCCACGTTCAAAGAAGTCTAGGTGTCAGGCTCGCTGGCGGAGCAGCCCGCCGCACAGCGCGAGCCCAAGCAGTCCAGTTGCGATGGCGTTGGGTTCTGGCACTGTGACGGCTGCGAATTCCGAGGCGATGACTCCGAACCCGTATTTTGTTTCCCATCCTTCCAATTGACCGAGCGTTAATCCATCCTGCTGCCACCTGATAAAGTCGGCGCCGTCGATGTCGCCGTCTTCGTCGAAGTCGGCTAGCTCAATCCGGATCGGCGAGACCACGCGCAAGCGAAGCGCGTCGACCGAGTGCGATCCGGCGCCGCCGAAGTCTTGGATGAATCCGCCCGTATCGGAACTGTTGAATTCCTCGGGCATGAAGTCGATCGCAACGTCGCTCGAGATGGTAACGAATTCATCGTTGAGGTAATGCTCGATATCAAAGACCGCGCCGCCCTTGGCCACGTAGCGCAGGCGGTAGTCGAAAGCGGTACCCAGGGGAATGCCGGTATCGATTTCGAGATTTGCCGGCATTGCGGTATCGGTGTCGACAAATACGTTGGTTAAGTCGGTCGTAAACTGAACGCCGGCGGCCAAGGTCGATTGACCGAGAACGTCGTTTCCGTTGACTCTCGCCAGGCCAAAGACTCCCAGGTTCGCGTCCGCTCCGTTGCCAGGCCACCGCATGCCGACCGCTTCGATTTCGAGAAAGTCGCCCAGGACCATGGAATTGATGAGCGCCTGATCGAATGGGTCAGGGTCCTCCGCGGTGTGGCCAAAGGTGAGCCCGAACAAAGCACGTTCAAAGGCGGAACCACTGGTGTTGGTCAACGTGCCTGAGCCGGAAGTATCGACGACGTAGCTACTTTCCCCAACAATCGAATCGGGGTTGGGGTCCGTCGGCGGAAGGCCAAAGTCAATCGTTCCATCTGCGAAGCCATCGGCAGCCGTGAAATCGGAGTCAAAAATCACCTGCCCGCTGACGGAGGCGACAAGACTAACCAGAAGCACTGTGCACGTAATTGGTGTCAAGAGACGATTCATAGTGTTGAACCTCCGAGTTGTTCTCATTGATGGCGATTCTCGACTCGGTCGCAACGCGACCCTTGGAGCGATATCCGTCGCGTGTCGAACAAGCTACTGGTGGTGTTCCTGGAATGAAAAAGAGGACCCTGCGCCGGATGGCTCATCATAGACAGTTTCTCGACAAATCTAAAATGTTCAGTGAGGTTGATTACAATGCGATCCCGTCGCGAACATTTGATTGACTAGCAAGGCGTTTCCAAGGCGCACGCTGACTTCCGGCACACCGAATTGCCACGGGTAAATCGGCGCCGGTTTGAACGTACGCTCGCGGCGACTTCGTTTGGCGTTGCTCGGGTGAATTGGCGATTGGGTGCCACGCTTAGCGCTGATTTGGTATCTTCGTGTGCAAACCCCTCCGCAATCCGAAATCCGCCGTTTGAATTCCCACATGTCGCTATTCGCCGCCGCCGAAGCTGAGAATCGCCGTCATGCGCAGCCGCTCGCTTCGCGGATGCGTCCGCGGTCGCTCGACGAGTTTGTGGGACAGCAGCATTTTTTAGGCGAGGGGCAACTCCTGCGTCGGTTGATC
>JANQQA010000364.1 GCA_028285205.1 Bythopirellula sp.
CGTCTCGTTCGGTAATCCGGGTCCCCTGATGAAGTCGCCCTTTAAATTCAAGCGATACGGTGAGAGTGGCACTTCGGTCTGCCAACACTTGCCGAACATTGCGGAACACGTCGACGATCTTGCTCTCATCAAATCCGTCCATTGCGAGTCACCAAATCACACGCCCGCGCTGTTTCAGATGAATAGCGGACTTACCCGTCCCGGTTTCCCATCCGCGGGAGCGTGGATCAACTATGGGCTGGGAACTGAGAACAGCAATCTTCCCGGATTCGTTGTGATGCAAAACGACGGTGGCACAAAGGGGGGGCCAATGAATTGGTCCAGCGGATTCTTGCCTGCGTCGTTTCAAGGTACGCCGTTTCGAACGACGGGCTCACCGCTGCTGGACCTCGATCGGGCCAAGGATCAGACTGAGTCGCAGCAACGCCGCATGCTCAGTTTCGCGCAAACTCTGAACCGAGAGCATCAACAGGCAAACCCCGGCGAAGCCGATTTACTCGCCCGCATTAACAGCTATGAACTAGCCTTCCAGATGCAATCGGAGGCCAAGGAGGCCGTTGATCTCGCTCAAGAGTCAGAAGAAACCAAGAGTGCCTACGGCCTCGATGACGAGCCTACTGCTGGGTTCGGGCGAAAGTGCCTGCTGGCGCGACGCCTGGTTGAACGTGGAGTTCGATTTGTGCAGGTCTACAGTGATGGTGAATGGGACGCGCACGGAGGTCTCGCGAAGAATCATCGCGAAAACTGTTTGGCGACAGACCGTCCAATCGCAGCACTGCTGGCCGACCTAAAGGATCGAGGTCTGCTCGATTCGACGCTCGTAATTTGGGGTGGAGAGTTCGGACGCATGCCAATCTCACAACGTGGCAGCGGACGAGACCACAACCCACACGGTTTCCTGATGTGGATGGCAGGCGGAGGCGTCAAAGGCGGAGTTCACTACGGCTCTACCGACGAGATCGGATTGCGAGCGGTTGAGAATCCGGCATCCGTCCACGACATCCACGCCACGATCCTGCACCTTCTCGGACTTGACCACAAACGACTCACCTATCGCCACAATGGTCGGCGCTACCGTCTGACCGATGTTGCGGGTGAAGTCATCCAGCCAATTCTCAGCTAGCGCTTCGCGGCCGTTGGTACTGAGCGCACCCTAGCGACGAAACTTCTCTGGCAACCGATAGGTCACAAACACAACCAGCCAGACGGCGAAAAACATCAGTGCGTAGAACTCTAAAAAGAGCCAAAACTGGACCGATCTGATACTAGCGGCAGTCCATACGGCGGAACAACTGCCGCCGGCTGCAAAGACTGCGTCGGTTCGGGTCGCGTTGGGGTTCTTTTCATAGTAGTCACTGCCAAGTTGCGTCAATTCATCGCCAGTCACGAGTCGAAGGTTGTCGAATTCGACAGTGTACTCCTCCCACGCGTTGGCGTATTTGAATCCGACCAGGAGCACCATCGCAATCGCAATAAAAGGAAGCACGTTACGCCGGAAATTCCGTCGCCAAGCAGGCTCACCCGGCACGTACTTTCGAGCTGACCACCACGCAAAGAACCACGCGAACGCCGCTGTACACAGAAGGACGATTCGCACAACCGCCATGTTTTCCATTGGCGGGGCGAAGGCCGTCAACAACTGAGGCCCGCCCAAGGCCAGAAGCAGCCGCATAAGCAGTTCCAAAAAATCAACCACACTCCGGCGCGGTCTGCCGGCAGAATGGCCATCTTCGCCCGTTGGAGACCCTTCGCTGGAGTCGGCCATAGCAGTCCTCACTTCGGTGCAAATAGTGAAACAGTCGAGTCTGCGTCAATGCGGACAGTGCGGCGGCGTCCCTCACCGACCTCGTCTCGGCAGAAGAAGACGTACGTGCCGGGAAAAAGGTCATCGTTGGTTGGCGTACTGAACATCGGGAAGGGCTTGTACGCTGAGGGGTAGTCCTCCCACAGTTCCAGTGCATACAGCACCTCCTTCCCTCTCACCGGCTGGACGGTGCCGTAGCGAAACGTCTCTGCAACCACTCTGAAAGATGAACTACGAGAACTTCTCTGCTGCTTTTCGGCACTTCCCTTCGCCTGAAGATCCCGTATGAAGCGCGCCCGCGTTCCCGCCCAGAACGAGAGAGTCGCCGTCGATGAGTCTCCCGGGTTGAATCGCTTCATGAACCATTGATCCGTCTTTTCGACGAAGGACATTTCCAGCGCAAGCACCCTCCGGCTTTCAAAACTCTCGGGGTCAAAGAGCTGAAAAATCCGATTAGGACGCGACAACCAGCTACGCTCGACAGCAGCGTTTACTCCTACGTACGTGCGTAGCATCTTGTCGTAGTCGAGGTTCTCAATTTTCAGTGAACTACCATGATCACGAATCTGGTTGTCAAGTTCTGAGACGATATTCAAACGCTGCTGCGACCACTGCTGGACAAAGTCAAGGTTCGGGTCTTCAGCCAGTGCCGAGTATGGACCGTCCAGTTCGCCGAGGGGGGGATAGTCTTCAGGGTCTTCTTGAGCGTAAACGGCTTGCGCCAAGAACGTCACCAAAGCCACGAAAACAAGAACACAAGTCGGCCTGCTCATCAGTGCGGCTCCTATTTGGTGGTAAATGTCTGAACGGGCGATTCGGTGGCTACAGCATAACTGCTGCCGCCGCTTAGACTTGGCTGGACCGTCGTAGGAATTGTAGCAGATCGTTGCACCGCAGGTCTGCACGGTCGTCAGCCCAGAAGCAAGACTCTTGAATCTGATCACCAGCACCGGGATGCTTCGCCCAGAACTGAGCGCTGTGCTTCTTGGCGATTTGCTCAATCTCCGCAGGCGGCGAACAACCGTCTGGCAAACTGAACAACTTGAGAATCAGTCGTTCTATAGTCGGTCAGTTCGCAAAACAGATCCGCGAGGTAAGCTTGGAGCGGCCGAAATACGTGGCCTAAGAGAGCAACGACATGCCTAATTCTAACATCGCGTGAAGACTTGGCAGTCCGCCACGAGGGCCACTTCTTTTCGAAAAAACTAACCTGGCTTCCGAGGTCGAGGCAGCAGGACAAACTGGGCCGCAACGTTCGTAGTACCGCCTTTAGGCGGGAGATAGCCTACGGCGTCTGCTGGATCCTGAGAGGTGACGCCAGGCAAACAGCGGCACGATCAACTACCGAGCGATTGGTCGATCAGAGGTCGCTCGACGGGCATGAGTCCAGATGCACGGCGCGCACCCTTAAACGTACCAACGAAGCCGTATTCCTGAGAAACTGCTCAAGGCTGGAAATCGGCTGCATTTTTTCACCGACTGCAAAACGCTAAGTGCCTTTGGCAAAAGGATTTACACCTGCGCGAGCGGCATACATGCGCATCGATACCGTCGAGAATGTCACATTTCGGCTATCCGTTGCGTCTTGTTAGCAGGGGAAGGTGATGAGTTCAAAGGGAGAAACGTCCGAGCAGGCATCGGATCAACGCGGTGTAGTAACCCTCACCGCGCTGTGGGGCGTCCACGCCAGAGCGGTGTTCGCCGTTTGCCTTGCCAATACGCAGAACTATCACGATGCCGAAGATGTCATGCAATCTGTATTCCTGAAAGCAAGCGAGAAAATCTCAGACTTGCGTGACTTCGATCGGGCAAGGGCTTGGCTTCTTCAGGTTGCGCGTCGCGCGAGCATCGACCATCACCGCCGGAAAAAGCCAGCCCAACCCCTCTCAGATGAACCAGCGACGATCAACAGGAACATGCGATTCGAGCGATTGCATGCCGCCGTGCAGGCACTTCCCAAACACTATCGAGAAGTCATCACCCTCTATTACATGGATGACCGGTCGTGTTCTAGCGTGGCGTCATCCACGGGGTGTACCGAACATGCAGTGCGGCAACGTCTGGTCCGTGCCAGAGCGATGCTGCACGATCTTCTACGGGAGGATCAAACATGACAGATGCAAAAGAGTGTTGTGATCGCTTCCAGGACATTGTGGCACTCGTACTGGAAGAACTAGATGTTGATTCCGCCAAAGAGTTGCAGGATCACATCGCCGTCTGCGAGCAGTGTAAAGAAACCCTCGAAGTACTTCGAGACGAGGAGAGGCAGATCCGATCGAGCTTCGAGGCACTCGCACGTGGCTTATCGACAACCGAGCACGGTTCGGTTTGGACACAGGAAACAAAAACTCAGGTCAGTATCGGTGTCAACAACAACCATTTCGGTGAAAGGATGAAAATGATGATTCTCACACACAAGCGTCTTAGTTTCGTAGCGGCGTCGACGATCACGGCAGCCGCAAGTCTGTTTCTGTACATTGGCTTGTTTTCGATGGCGGGCGATGCTTATGCCCTACAACAAACCTTGCAAGCCAACGATCAGGTACGAAGCTACCACGTCAGGGTCACTCCGGCCAAGGAACTTGGCGAGGCATGGATCGAAGTAAACGCGGACGGCACACCACGGCGTGCGCGAATGAGTCTGACGAGCCGCGACGATGGCGCCAAAGTCGTAGTTCTGACGGGAGACAGGGCAGAGGTCTGGTTTAAAGACAAGAAAAGCCACATCATCACCACAGCCAAAGAAGCGCTGAACAATCTTATGGCGAAACGGGCGATCTTCGATCCGAAGTTTGCCTTCGAGCAACTTCAGGCGCAGAAGGAGGCGGGCAAGGTGCAGGTGGTCGCGCAAGAGGCAACAGAGGAAGGCGAACCGATTCGTCTAACGGTCACGTTCAGCGACAAGCCCGACCGAAGGGCGTTGTACGAGGTTGACTCACGCACCAAACTCGTCATGCGCGTCACCGAATTCCAGCGTAACGGCGACCAGTGGACCCAGGTCGGAACACGCGATTACCTCGATTACAACAAGCCGATCGACTCAAAGATGTTCCAGCTGGATCTGCCGCCAGATGTCGTTACGATCGACCGGATCAACCAAAAGGCGGGACTGGCAAAAGGAAGTCTTAGCGACCAAGAGATCGCGACCAAATTGGCCAAGGAGTTCTTTGGAGCGATGATTGCCGAAGACTTTGAAAAGGCCGGGATGATCTATAGCGGGATCCCCGGTGAAGCGCTGAGGCAGCGATTCGAGCAAGCAGGCATCAAGATTCTCCGCCTTGTTGAAGTTGGTACGCCCTCGCCACATGCCAAGACTCAAGCACTGCAAGTGCCGGTCCGTGCAGAACTGGACGTGAAAGGTGAGGTCTCGGTCACCGAACTCTTGCCGCTCTGTCGACAAGTTCATGGGCAGCCGGAACGATGGCAAATCATCGGTGGTATCTAGCAGCAACTGAAGCCCAACAGGGCCATCGGAAACGACTTCGTGTTGCAATCAGCATCCCGACGTTACGATCAGGCCACAGGCCCTCTGATTCTCGATATCGCTCTCACCAACCGCCGTCGTGCCGTGGTTCGTGATGGCCAATCTCTGGGGAGCCACGCAAGCACATGGAACTGCTTCCCAGAAGCCACCACAGCCACCGTGCGACGAGGCCTGATATGCGTAAGTGATGAAGACCGCTTCTCACGAGTTGGAAAAGCGGTCGCCCCTGGCTTACGTCTCAATCGAATCGATGTAGCTCGCAGCGGCCTTCTTGAAGGCACGGGTGTCGCCACTTGCCCGGCAGAGCGTTTGCAGACCTTGCAGCATGGCAAAGAAGCTCATGGCTGCATCCGCAGGTGTACCTTCGAACGTGAGCGAATTCTCTTGTCGGCCTTGTTTGAAAATCTCAGCGAAACGACCGATCGCATCATTTGCGGCCTCTCTGAGCTCTTGCGTCGAAGAGGCTGACAGCGACTCAATACCAGTGCCGATCGCCGCCAAGAGACACGGTCGCCCCTTCTTGAGACCCTTTTCAAATATCTCAGCGACCCGCCTCAGCTTCTCCGGTGCGGAGAATTCGCTTTCGACCACACTGGCATACTGAGGACCGTGTTTACTACTACACCGTTCGATCAGCGCAGACGCCAGTTCTTCCTTGTTTCGGATGTGATGGAAGACGCTCGGCTTCCGCAGCCCAACGGCGTCCGCTAGGTCCTGAAAGGTGACGCCGTTCAAACCGCGACTTTGGACCAGTTCCTCGGCTGCATCTAAGAGCTTCTCACGCATTCCCCAAGTCTACCATCTGGTTGGTTGACAGGCAAACAGCAGCACGATAAACTACCAACCGGTTGGTTGGGAACGCCAAGAGACGCCTTCCAGACGGGAAAATCAAAAACAATGCAAGAGAACATCTACACAATCGCTGTGCTTCCGGCCAAGGAGAACACTGTTGACGAGTTGCTCGCAACGCTGGAGTCACTGGCGGAAGCGACCCGGCAGGAGCATGGCTGCATCGAGTACGGCTTCTACCGTGACTCCGCAGACACCAACTGCGTACTTTCCTTCGAACGATGGGTCGACCAAGCGTCTGAAGATGCCCATTGGGAGACACCCCACCTCAGGCAGGCCATCAAGGCAATGGACGAGTTGCTTGCCACGAAGCCTCAAATTTTCAAGACGCAGAAAATCATCTGAGTAGCTGCGGTAGACAGTCAACAAACACCCACAGGGATAAAAATGCGATGTCGAAGCGAATCTTGATTACTGGAGCGGCCACTGGATTTGGGTGTGGCGCGGCCATTGGACTGGCGAGAGCAGGGCACTCGGTCATTGCCGGAGTCGAGATATGGCCCCAGGCAACGACGCTGAAAAACGAGGCGGAAGCGGCGGGAGTCAATCTAGAAATCCTCAAAATTGACCTCACGAATCCGCACGACTGCAAAGTCGCCCAAGCACGCGATATTGACATCCTCGTCAACAACGCCGCTACCGGCGAGACAGGTCCGATCGCCGAGATACCAGTTGACCGCGTTCGACGCGTGTTCGATGTCAATGTTTTCGGTACACTCGGATTCACGCAGCCTTTCGTGCGGAAGTTTGTGGAACGAGGACAAGGTAAAGTCGTGTTCGTGTCCTCGATTGTTGGGTTCTCCACGTTCCCATTCTTGGCTCCCTACTGTGCCTCGAAGCACGCTTTGGAAGCTATCGTGCAGCTCATGCGAGAGGAACTCGAGGGAACGGGTGTCCAGATTTGTACCATCAACCCAGGTCCTTTCTCTACTGGTTTCAATCATCGTATGTACGACACGCTTGACCAGTGGTACGACCCGGAGCGTAACTTTACGAACGAAGCCCCAATCCGAGAGATTCAGGATAAGTTCAAGGGGAACGACCTTGAGTTTGACCCTCAGCTGATGATTGACCGCATGGTCGACGTCATTCCGATGGAACACCACGATTTCCGCACCGTATGTCCGGAAGAGGTTATCCAGGGCTGCAAGGACTATCAGGCGAAACTCTGGGAATTGAAGGTCTGACCCAATTGCAAGGCTCGGCACGTGGCTCAACACAGAGGAAACACTCAATGAAGAAGGTCTTCGTAATCAACGCACATGAGCAGTACGACTTCGCCAAGGGCGAACTCAACCGCACGCTCACCCAAATGGCGTTGGACCATCTCTCGGCTGGCGGCTACGAGACGCAGCTTACCACGATGAAGGACGAGTGGCAGGTCGACTCGGAAATCGATAAGCACGTCTGGGCTGACGCCGTGCTCTTGCAAACTCCGGTCAACTGGATGGGCGTCCCCTGGAGCTTCAAGAAGTACATGGACTTCGTTTATTCGTACGGCATGGATGGCCGACTCTGCAACGGAGACGGCCGAACCAGGAGCGACCCCGGCAAGCAGTACGGAAGTGGCGGTACTCTCGGTGGCACAAGATACATGCTGTCGCTCACCTTCAATGCGCCGAAAGAATCATTTGGTGACCCGTCGCAAGAGTTCTTCGGCGGCAAATCTCCTGACGACCTCTTCTGGCCGATGCACTTGAACTTCGAGTTCTTCGGGATGGAGCGGCTCCCGACGTTTGCTTGCTTCGACGTGATGAAAAACCCGCAGGTCGAGGGTGATTTCGAGAGGTACCGTAGCCACCTCCAAGAGTTCTTCCCGGCCCAATCTTGAGAGAGCGGCGACAACTCCAAAAACTCAAATCCAATCGCCAGTCAGGCGTCGCCAAGCATCGTCCGGCGTGAGCTGCAAGAAGGCGTCGGGGCAACTGGACACGGTTGGAGCGTCCGGATTTGGTCGAGTTGGTGTCGTTACGCTACTTCGTAGCCTTTCGATGAAACAGACGGCCAGCGCCATGTAGCTTTCCGTGCGGACTGCCGAACGCAAATGGACGTTCGCCAAAGCCTGGTTACTGAACGAAATCGGCGGATAGTCGCCGACCGCTCCGCCGGTCGTAGCGTTCGGCGACCATGATCCAGCTTTGTCTCAACGGGGTTGTGGCGATGCAACTACGTGATCGGCACAGCGACTATTTCTGCATCAGCTACATCAATGGACTAGAGCGTCAGCTGACCGGCAATCGTGTATCTGGCAAAATCACGGTTGTATGTGCTTTCAATCCGTATCATGCATCGCGGCTGTTCAGGCCGCTTCGTAAGCTTCTCGCTGGTCGCTGAAGTTCCTTGCTAACGTGTCCGTCCGATTAAGGTGAGAATCCGTTTGTTTGCAGTTTGTCCCGGACGAAGACACAGCTATCGCTTCTTGAAGTAGCGCTTTTGGGATCTCGCGCTGATTTCGTTCCAGCAATCATTGGCCAAACTCGGATCGTTACGATTGCTGTTTCTGGGTTGCTCCTGGTTTTAAAGCAGCGTTGATTTTCCCTTTTCTCGGATAAAGAAAGACAAATATCCGGCGATCCATGCTCCTACATTAAGGATCATCAGGAAAGTACTCACTGTGACACGAATATAGTACTTTTCGTGGCCGTCGGAATCGCAGATCGGCTTAGAACAAAATTGACGCATCGCATGCGCTTGGAAACTCAACCAATGTTCAGACACGCAACGTCTTTAGCCATTCCCATGTTGGTTACGCGAGTTTTCTTCTCCGTGCTGTGCCTGTCGGTCGGTGTCAAAGCAACCGATTTAGCCGAAGCGGATTCGAAGCACACCGTGTCCGAAAAAGAAATCGGTCAAGCCCCGACGTGGTTGAAGGGCTTCGATGACCACGTTGAAAA
>JANQQA010000365.1 GCA_028285205.1 Bythopirellula sp.
GAAAAAAATAGGCGTGCTTTATGAGCAACAAGCCCTCAAAGACACACCAGTAATTACAAGGGAAACCGACGCAGGTTGATGAGCTACCAGAATCTCTACTTTGAACGACTGCAATGGGTCAGGAGCAGACTACCAGAGACCCTGTAGCCGCAGAAATCACGCGATTGAGGGACCTAGCGCGGATGTGACGGTCAGGTTTCGGCCAACCGCGGTCAGTTTCGCCGACTAGGGGATAGGGTCGCACGCGACCTCGAAGTCGACGTGGTAGTGATCATCATGACGCACCCATGATCGTCTTTTTGAGAACTCCAAGTTACTTTCCAGATACTGCCACCGCTTCGTAGAGGCGAGCATAGGTTGCAGCTCGGGGTCGAAAATCACTCGCCAGATCTCGATGTCGTTTCGGAGGGCTGCCTTATGCAACTGATACAGATGTTCAGCGATTGCGTCGTAGTCGATTGAGAAATCTGCTGTCGAACCAACGTCATCAAACTCGACGTCGTAGCCCCATCTGTTGAGAACGCTAGTTGGGAGCGGTATCGACTTACCTTCCTTGTTGCGAATCGGAACCATGAAATCGACAGAGAGACCGTTGCGATGCGTCTTGTGCGGCCTAAACTCGCCACCATTCTTAAAACCAGTCTCACCATATACGAACACGGTTTCCGGCAGTGACTCGGCAGTTCGCTCGTATGCTTCAACTACAGTCGAGAGAACGCTGCTATGGACGTATGTTCGGCCAATCATGCGTGCCAGACTCGAGTAGGGCGTGAAATTAGATCCATTGGCTGGGAGTTTGACACCACCTTCGAGGTATCCATTTGAAGTAGTCCCGTAGCACTTGCTTTCCTCGCCCATCGCTAGTCCGCCATTAAGCAACACTGAAATGAAGAGAACGTAGCCAAGCGCCGACGCCTGTGCTCGGCCAAGAGGCGTCATTCTTCCCGCACTCCAGAGGGCGTTCCGCATGAGCACAGACGGTCTGCTTGCCACTTCTCTACAAGCATCCACGTTTCGTACAGGTTCTTAAAGACGATACAGTTTCGCCCTTCGGCGAGCATCTCTTCTGGAATGTAAAAGGACTCGACCAGTTCGTCGCCCAGCCAAATCTTGACCAACGGCCGGCTAGAATAGAACGTATAGGCCGTACTCGAATCCTCCTCGGGTTTGACTACCGGGCCATCGTCAACTTGCACGCGGTAGTCAAAAGGCTTCCACCAAGGCCGTTCGAAAGCTGCGCCCTCTCTATCGGATTCCTTGACCGGGCTAAAACATAGAATGTCGGCTTGGGCCGGGAAAGCGAGAAGCGCGATGCATAACCCAGCAGCGCCCAAAGCTCTGGCATCCATCGTTCAAATACCTGTGATCCAGTGGACAATCACCGAAGTTCCGGTTTTCGTAATCACGAGGCTACAAGAGCGGCTGAGACGGCTGGAATCGCCCGGCTAGGCCGCCCAGAAGCCGAGAATCCGGCTGGACTCGGCCAGAAGCGGACGAAACCGTCCACGTCTGCTGCACTACTTTCGAACTTCCAACGGGACTTCGATGGACAGTTCGCTCCCGTTTACCCGGTCGATGAACGATGTCTCAATGAATATCGTGCCAGCACTGCCGCCGGCAGCGAGATCCACAACCACATCTCCAAGTCCGAGAGCGCCTTCTGGCGGCGGTGCGTGCCCAACACAAACTGGCACTTCCGCGCCCTCCCCAATAACCTTCCCGTCGTCCTGCCGAATCCGTAGATCCATGAATAGCTGACAGCTGCCGAGATCATCGGCGCCGCCTCCCCAGTAGATCACAACTAGCGCGAAACTCTGTCCGAGCGTCGCCGTTGACATGTAGTCGAAGCGCGGTGGAGTGGGCCCAGCCCATGCATCCAGAAAATTGCCCTTGTCAGGAACCAAATAGACGCTGATGCCAAGGGTTTCACTCTCAGCCGAATGCGGATAGGAGTCCTGCGCAGGTAGCGGGGACGAGAGCAGCACCGCTGAGCCAAGGATCGCGAGAATGCGCGTGCAAGACAACACTACCGTCCTAGAACGAAGCATACTCATCCCAGATTCTGCTAACTCGGCATCTGAATCTAACCGACCGGAAAGGGTCAGGAACAGACTACCAGAGCCTTTGTGACGCTCTAAATCACCCGTTCAGACGACATTGACGGCCCCTGGGTGGCTCTTATCGGCCAATTCCGGCCAGTCATCCGTCGCGAATATAGACCAGTAACCCCAGCGCAGAAGCGAAGAGCCAGGCGGTCGCCGGAAGCGGAACGACTTGAAGTCCGGTCAACTCAAACCGCGCAGTCTTCGCCGCGCCGGCGAGCGTGCCAGCAAAGTAGCTGATTGCTGGTCCCGATGAGAAGAAAGTACTTCCGGATTTTGAAGCATCAAGTTCGGAAAAGAGCGGAAGTGCGGCAGGCAATTCTTGTAGCGACGCCTCACTAGGCAGAATAAGGTAGATGAGACCAGGGCGATTCAGCGCTGGGTCATTACCATCGTTACCAGACGCAATTATCGAATAACCCTCGAATCCTGTAGAAGTATCATTGCTTGCGAAGATACTTGGACTTGATTCGGTAACGAAAAGAACATCGGACTCGACCGAGAAGTCTGAAATCGCCGCTAGCCATTGCTGTGTAAAGGGCCCGGATGCATTTTTTAAAGCAGTAGAAGGGTCATAGTTGAAGGTTAGAGTGATCGTGTCGCCCTCACTCAGGCCCGAAACCCCATCGATTTCTACCGCGGTACCGGTTGCACGGTACAAAAGCCCTGCCGACCAGGCAGTGGATGCGCTGTACAGGAATACAGCTAAGGCGCAGGAGAGTACCCTGATCATCGCCATCACCTTAGTATCGTCGATAATTTTTGACCCGCCTCGGTGTGCGTCATCGGGGCGAGCCGTATCGACAATATAGGAGTCCGCTTTTTGCGGATTGTGTTGTTTACGTAATCAACGTAGACATTTCGGTCGCCGACCAACCTGCGAGCGCTGAATTGCTCTTTTCCGCCATATGCGGCCTCTACGGCTTTGGCACCTCAAGGAGAAACTCCTGAGTACAGAGGCTTGTTTTTACTGTGTACCCTAGAAACTGGATCAATACGGCGGTTGGCGTGTTTGGCATTCTATTTAGGATCGCCAGCTCAACCGACGCGTCTTCTTCAATGGAGTCAATCAACACCATTGAAGCATCGTCATAGCCTTCGAGGTCCCACAACTCCTCTGGCGTGGCCTGATATCCGTAGATATAGACTGCGTGGTCAAATTTGTAGCCCTTTATGTCCGAGAAGAACCGGATCTTCCAGTATCCAGGAGTAGGATCATCATCGTCTTCTTCAATTCTCAATGCGATATCGCCCTCCGAAATACCGACCTCATCGAAGCAAAACTGATCCGCCAGTAAAGAGTGTGACCACGACAATAGGATTGCAGCCCAGACAAGACAGAAGGTCACACGTTTAATCGCTTTCGAATGCATCGCGCTAATTGATGGCAAAGGGAATGAACGGGCAGCCTTCTGCCAAGACCGTGTCGACTACCCCACTATTGAACATCGAATTAGTGACTAGTTTACGTCGAATCTGAATGACGGCTACGGGTCATCAAGAGACTACCAGAGGGCCGCAGATGGCTGGATTCGCTCAACTGGGCGACTTAGCAGCCTCCCGGATGCCCGCAGTCGGCCAGGAGCAGCCGTTAGCCCACAAGTGGCATCTATCGCCCGCGACTGCGGTGGCCAAACTGCTAATTAGGCATCGTTTCCCGCTCTAGTTTTCACCCATTCAGCGAACAACAAACACGGCACAACGAATGCGTTGATGTAGATCAGTGCTTTTAGGTCCAACGCAGACAACACCCCAATCTCTCCGTAGGAGAAGGAAAACCATATCCAAAGACCAATGCAGCAGGCAAGAAGGCAGGCAATCCGAAACCAGATTGTTGTGCCCCCAGTGTAAATGGCAACCAGGACAGCAGTGACGAGTATCGGTACTCCGAAGAAAACCCAAGGTGCCGTGATCAGGTGATCCGGACCAGCTAAAAACTTTCGAACCTCAACCTCGCCCTCAAAGGCAAAATTTTCAACGACAAAGTAGAAGCCAAAAAAGGCGAAGATCGAAGTCACCACGAATACCGCGATTGTGGCGGTGACGACGCGAAGTCGCTTAATCACGATGCCCAAAAGCTAATTCTGTGGCCGCTGCGATGTACCGCGGGGCAGCTGTGCATGTGTGACTCTGGACGATTCATCGTCTCGATTGAAGCGAATCTGGGGCTATCAGCTCGCGAATGCAACTTTTTTCAGCGCCTGATCTCACCGGCTGGAAAGGGTCTCCACCAGACTACCAAACACTCTCTAACCGCCGAAATCGCACGATCGGACTAGGTGTCCTTCCTTCTGCCACTCTCAAACCTTGCGCCGCACGAAGAGCACTCCTCGACTATGGGGGCTAGCGGCCACCTCAATGCATACGGGTCCTTCCTCTCTAGGAGCTTACCCGTTTCACATGCTGGGCATCGCGTACCAATAAGTCGATGGTGCAGGACACTTGGAACTAGGACTGCAACTGCGGTGATCAGTGCTGCAGCACGCGGATTCATCTCGAATACAAACAAGCACACGGCGCCAACAAGAAGGCAGGCACCGATGCCTAGCAGCATCGGGCGATAGTGGAGCCTCCATCGATAGTTACGCTTCGAGTCCAAAAGGCACTAGCGCCTTCATCCGTGGCTTTGCGCGACTGGCAAAAACCGAGCGGTCAAAACTAGTCTTATGGGTGGGAATCTTCCACAAGAGTTCGCTTAGAGGCGGACAACCGAACCTGTATCGTGGAAGTTGTGTGCTCGTAGTTCAGACTTGATCAACATCACAACTCGTCCGACCTGCCTCGCCTTAATGCCTCGAACATGAAACCTGTTAGTTGAGGCGTCGATTTCTTGGACATCGATATCGCAGCTATCTCGCAATGCGCGGTACACGTCCTCACCGAAGTTGCGAAATCGGTGGACAACATCGGGTGTCGGCGCGTCAGAAATCTGTACTAGAAGTGTCTTCGCCATTCGCTTGACCCTGACTAGTTAAGTCGTTGCATTGATTCACTAGCCGCCATCACTCGACACTAACCCGCTACTGACCAGTAAACCATGAATCCGGATAGCCATTTCTCGATACCCGGCACTATTCAGATGAATAGGGTCTGATTTTAGTTCCGGTTTGCGAAGCAAGCGCCCAAGCAACTCACCGTCGAAAGTCAGCTCGTACTCAGATGCCAGCTCTTCGTATATCGGAGCAGATCTAAGCAAGAGTCCCTTCTCAGGTACTCCAATAAGCACAACTCGTACACCCTTGTCGTTCGCGATCTCGATTATCGACGCGAGATGCCGTTTCGTCTCCTTGAGCGGGCGGTTCCGCAGAATGTCGTTGCCGCCCTCAATTAGAACAACTAGGTCAGGATTCACGTCGTCCAAGACATTGGGGAATCTCGCGCGACCCATGTCCGTCGTCTCACCCGATATGCCTGCGTTTACTACCTTCTGTGTAGTGATGCTATCCAGGAAAAAGGGATAGCTTTGAGACGCTGTGGCACCGACGCCTTCTGTCAAGCTGTCCCCAAACGCAAGGATTGTCCCGTCTTTTGGGATCGAACCTAGGCGTTCTCCTTCGCAACCGAACGCGAAAACGACGAACGCAACGGCAACGAGCGACAGCAAACTCCGAGCTGCCAACGTCTCTCGCGGCCTAGATGGCATAGCACCACTCATAACCGTCCGGTAGTTCTTTGGGGCCGAACAGAAAATGAAGGACTCGGCGTGCGAGTTGAGACTTAAGCTTGGTCGATGCATGTTCAAGAAGCGGGCTCATGACCAGTACTCCACCTGCTGGCACTGGTATCTCGCGCGCAGCTGATCTAGCGCTCTTTGACGAGTACCGATGAGAGCCTGGCACAACTTGGAGGTCTCCCTCCGCCGCCGCATCTAGATTCAGCCTCACCGCCACGAGTGACGCTAGTACCTCGCGGGGCGGTTGGACGAACGGTAGTCCATTCTTAGTACCAGAAGATTTCCAGCCTTGCCCCCTTTCAGCTGGAATAGCCCGATCACGATGTAGACGAACGGCCCAGTTTTTCTGTTGCGTCTTGATGAAGGCAGTGCATTGAACGGCGACCATACCTTCGAGTAAATCCGACAGCTCAGTAGACACGCGGAGCTTGGCGACACATGCTTGAACGAGCGGATAGTCGAGTAGGTCTCTTGAACCGACGGACTCGTATTGGGGCAGCGAAGCTAGCAGCTGCGCGCATTCCTCGGAAGTCAGAAGACCTGCCCGGACTACGTATCCCGCCTGCCTAAAGCGTTCAGCTTCCTCTCTCACCGAAACCCTTGAACCTGCGAATCGTCTGCACTCGGGCGGGACGGGTACTTGCTAAGAAAACTAAACCAACCGACGCATCGTCCAGTTGCATCTTTCGCCTAAGAAGAGGCTGTCTCCTCACCGACAATTAGCGTGGTCTCGTTCGCGAATCTATGAGGCGGAATCCGAAGATTCCTCGGTGCAGGGCCTCGAACGACCCGGCCTGCGTAGTCATACATCGAGTCGTGACAAGGGCATAGAAATCCGCCTCGCCACCAGTCACCAACGAGCTCCTTGCCACGCGTAGTATCTAGATTGGGCACGCAGCCGAGATGGGTGCAATTTCCTTGGGCGACCAGGAACTCCGGATTCAATGCCCGGTGTGTTGGATCGACATACTTTGGCTGGATGTCCGCCGGGTCATTCTCGTCCAAGAGCGAACCCTTGGAGTAGCTTAATGCGGCGATTTGCTCGTCACTGCGCCGCATAACCAAAATCGCCTTGCCTCTCCATTTGTAGGACCGCACTTCTCCGGGCGCAATGCCGGCGACGTCTATTGAAATTGGAGCACCCTTTGCCTTCGCTTTCGCACTAGGAAGGAATGTGCGGAGAAAAGGTATTGCGGCAAATGCCGCACCCAGACCCGAGACAACAGCAGCCAAGATACCTATGAGACGCCGTCTATCCATTATTGGCCTCGAACAATTCGTACGGGACGGCGCTATAAGTTAGGCCGACTTTGCCTAGTCTCGTCTGACGCCGTGTTCATGGCCGATTGTAGCGAATCTGGGCCTTTTCCGCGGTTCTTTTGGAGCCCATTTCAACCGCCTGGCAATGTCTGCAATGGGTCACAGAAGCGGCCATCGAATCTCTGTCGGTACAGCCGCTAAGGCGCAAGTCCCGACGGCCCTGGCGGCTGTCCGAATCTCGACTTAAACACAGCGAGATCGCCGAAGTTGACGAATCCGTTGCCATCCATATCGACGTTTGCGTTTGCTGTGCCGAAGGCTGCCTTCAATGCGGCGAGGTCGGCGAAGTTCACATTCCCGTCGTTATTGAAATCGGCATCACAGTAGTTTCCATAGCCATCGCCGTCGGTATCAAGCTGTGAGTTGCCGCCTAGGTCAGTTAGGTCTGGGCCGTTCGCGACTAGCGTGCAATTGTCGTAGATATCAAATACCCCATCGCTGTCAACGTCGGTCGTTATGCTCGCTTCTGCAACATAGATTCGAACCGAACTGAGGTCCAACTCAAACTCGATGGAGAATCCCTGCTGGCCAGACGTGCCGGTCCAGCTCACTAGGATGTTCCCCCAATCGAACTCGTCGGCATCGAAGTTAAGGGGCAAATCTGTTGTGTCAAAAACCTGTGCATCATTGTCAAGGAGTTGCAAGGTCGCACTAACGCCGCGATAGTTTCCGGAGCTATCCAAGATGGCTTGGGGAGCATCCAGTCCAAAGCCACCTCCAATGAAGTCCGTAGGAAAAACAGTAGAGGTTGCTGAGTTTGGCACCAGTCTTTCGTTATGGACATCTAACGAGCCATTTGCACCACCCGAAACACTTGCAGTCTGAAATTGAATCGACCCTCCCACCACAGCGAACTGGTAGAACGCGATCGTCCCCCCGCCAAAAAATTGAGGTGATATCGTGCTGTCATAGGTGAGCGCAACCCTAACCTGGTCACCGACGTTTACGTCATCAAGAAGCTGCAAATCGGGGCTGTCGATCGCGGTACCAGTCGCAGAAATCGTGACAAAAGCGGCATTAGCGCTTGCAGAAAGGATAAAGGTAACGGCAGCAAGTAGATGTCTCATGACAAAGATCGCGCTAGCTTTGTGAGGTGATCGATACGATGCCACCTGCGAAATTCTAGTTCTCCGTAAACAGTCCATGGTTTCGAATATAGATTAATTCGTCCATGCCTGAGTCGGTTCATCTACATAAGCACGGTATTCTCGACCGGCTGGTTTGGGTCAGAAGCAGACTACCAGAGTGGCCCGATTCATCGGAATCGCCCGATTGGGCGGTATCATGGCCCCAATGACGGCTTATGACCCATTGCCGCCGTTCGGAATCTTGCGAGGTATCCGTGACGTTTCGATCTAGTTTGCGCGTCGCTGGTCACCTGTCGCGATGGCTTTGTTCTGGCGTTGCGGCGGGCTTGATCATTGGATGCGGCCCAGATACGAAAGCATCGCTAGAAGGAGGGCAAGAGCAAGGCTCTTCCTTTACTGCCCAAGACCTCATGAACCAGCTATCGCTAGATTCCTATGACGTCGAAATTCACGTTGATAGCGCTGGATATAGAGTCGGCGGACAGCGCTACGGTTTCCCTAACGAGGTTCGTGAAGCTTTGCCTCCGCTCGATGACCTCACGGTTCGGGTCTTCACAACTACTTGCGTACAAACACAGAGCCTACGGAATCTCCTACAGGTGCTTCGAGAGCTTGGCAGAGGGGGTCCTATCCCTGTATCCCCCGACCCAGAACCAGAAGAGGATTGCCGTGAACCTGCCCCGGCCAACTAGCCACTGCAAGCAGTGGACCGCGTCGTTTGTCACGCCCTTTGCCTCGGAAAAGGCCGCGCTCGCCTTGCATATCCACTGTTTCAGGCACTAGACAGATAGAGGGATCAATGCGTGAGGTTTACTACTTGCGGGCCTGCATGGCGCTTCCAATGGTTGTTCCAGTGCTCGCGATTGCGTCGGTGCGCCTCGGAGTCGACTCGGGGAAACTGCTCTCAATCTTGGTGTGGTCTCTGTTCGTGGGTGGCATTCCCTACGCGGCATTCGCGATTGTGTCAGTCATCATCATGTGGAATAGACCACCGATTGCTTATTGGCGGTGGGCTATGCTTGCACCTCTGGCGTTCTCAGTTATTTTCAGTGTTGCTTTGACCCTCGCTGGAGTGATCGAGAGAGGTACTCTACCTCCATTGGACGTGATCTTCGGTTCAGGTGCTTACTATTCCCTAGTCATAGTGCCCGTAGGGTATGGGTACGTTGGGCTCACATGGCTCGGCTACAAGCTCCTATCTAAGTTCGAGATCGTGAACGAAGCCGTCTGACTGGTTGTTGCAGCTGACGGTCCGGTCTTTCACGACTCTAGTTGTGACCGCTTCTGGCCGAGAGGAGCCGTTCAGCGGCCTCCCTGGGCGCCTAAACGGGTGGTTCCGAGCGTCACAGTGCGTCTGGTAGGCTGCTTCTGACCCTTTCCAGCCGGTCAACTTAGCCGCCAAAACCAGCTGCGTTCGCGAGCCGATAGCCCCGGACTCGCTACAATCGAGATAATGAACCGTCAATCTTCATACATGGACACCTGCGCCGAGATTCATCGCAGCGTCCATAGAGTCAGCTGTTAGAGATTCTGCCACTGTGGCCAAGCGCGTCATCGCTGCAGGCATCTCGCTAACGGTTGGCGTGCTTATCGGCTGGGTCAGCGGTAGCTCCTTTGAAAGGCAAGAGCAGATCCGCGCGTTTGTCTCATTAACTGCGGAAACAGACGCTATTCTTATGGGCGTCAGTGTCATTTACGCTCGCCTGTTGCGCGATGGAAAACTAGCGGAGCTGCAGGAGCAATTGGATCGAGACATATGCAATGGGCTCGTATCGATTTCGGAGCGCGTCCGACGCGGTGACATTGCGGCAGACTCCGAGATCGCTATCATTACGACTTCAGAGCTCCGTCGTTATATTGCAGAGCACGATCAGGATGACTGCGTTTCGGATCTCTAACCAGTGCAAGAAGCAGACCGTATCGCTTCTTGCGCCCGCTGTATCAATATCGCTGCTCACCCTAGGTACTGCTCTCGCCGAGACCACGCAGCTGACAGGAGCTGAAACGTACGCCCTAGTTGAACATCTTGGAACCGTCAACTACGGCATTCCATCTGGTGCGATTCTTCACGACGTTATCGTACGGCCCAACGTTTCCCGAGAAGGAAAAGACGTGACGCTGATCTACCACGTTGGGAAGGCTTCAGATCCAGATGAGATTGAGTTGCTTTGCTTTATGAACGAAGGGTCATCCGTCAGTCGGTGCAAGAAAGTAGATTCTAGAGATCAAACCAATCCAATCCCGATCGATCCGTCACCACGCGAATCCGCACAGGAAGAGCGAGTCGGCTACGTCAACGGCCGCTCCTGACCCGAAGCAGCCGGTGAGATCAGGTGCTCAGAGGAGTCGCATTCGCGTCTTGATGGCCTCCGAATCGCTAGAACTTGACCAATGAGTTATCCAGC
>JANQQA010000366.1 GCA_028285205.1 Bythopirellula sp.
GCTGGGCGACTTCGAGAGCGACGGCATGCGCGCGAACATCCGCACGACGGACGGGCAGGTGTTCGTGGGGCACTGGGTGCAGATTCGCAATATCCCGGATCGCGCGACCGGCAACAGCATGATCGAGAAGCTGAAGGGTGGCGGCCTGGGCGATGCCTACATGGTGGAGACCGAGGAAGAAGGCCTGAAGATATCGCTGGGGCTGTTCGGTGAGATGCCGCGCGCGGAGCGCATCGAGCTGCAGGCGAAATCGCTGGATCTCCCGGCGGACATCACGCCGCGGATGCGAGACGCGACGGTGTTTTTCGTCGATATCGGCCTGCCACCGGGCCGCGGCGCGGGCAGCATCATCGCCCAGTACGGCGAGGACAAGGTGCTGCTGAGGGATCAGGCCACCTGCCCGGGGACTTCGGCGGTCGCAAGCGTCGGTTTCTAGATCGAGGCGTTGCCGCCCAGCCCGCAAATAGGGAATAATCGCACCCCTCCCACCGCGCCGGCATAGCTCAGCTGGTAGAGCAACTGATTTGTAACAAAACAGGCATGCTTACGAATATCGTGCTGGGACAGAAGGTTAGCGACAAACGTCGTTTTAAAAGACGGGGTTTAGACGGTAGATAATTGCCGGTGTAGCTCTAATTGGTAGAGCAGCGCATTTGTAATGCGACGGTTGGCGGTTCGAGTCCGTCCACCGGCACCATCTATCCTTCCAGCCCTCCCAGAATCATCGAGGCGACCGCCCAAAAAGGCAAGCTAGCAGCGCGGCCCGATTTGAGCCCAATCGAAGATTCGACTGTGTCAATCCGGTGTTTCTACACGGACTCGCTAACCAAAAAACCCCCACCGAGTAACCCGCCTGATCGCCGGTGATCAACTAGGAAGACGGCTCTATTAGGGATATAAAAGGGTTGTGGGTTGATTCGATAGTCGCGAGGATGGAGAGCAACCGAGGTTTCTCAGGCGATGAAGAAGAATGTTAAGGCTAGGGACATAAAGTACGTCTGGCACTTCACCAGACTTGCGAATCTCGAGAGCATTGCTGAGCATGGATTGATTAGTCGTGCGAAGGCAGAAAAGCTCGACAACCCACCAACGTTCAATGACGCACATCGTTTTGATTGCGAGACTTCGGCCATATGCTGTTCAATCGGCCACCCAAACTACAAGATGTTCTGGGGCCTTCGTCAGGACTATCCGAGCGAGGATTGGGTCGTTCTTGCTTGCAAACCAGAGATTCTGTGGCGGAAAGATTGCGCATTCTGTGTTGAGAATGCTGCGAGCAATAATGTCACTTGCATTCCGATTTCCGATCGAAAGGGCGCAGCGGCCTTCGAAAGAATGTTCGATGAAATCGAAGGAAAGCCGTCAAGAAAGGAGCTAGGGCTGCGCAATTCAATTCCGACGAATCCACAAGCCGAAATATTGGTGTTTGACGACATTGAGAGAGAGTTCATAGTGGCTGCCGTGTGTGAAACGAAAGAACAGGCGAAGTCGCTCGCAGGCGAATATTCGAAACTGGACTTCGGGTTTGCTAAGGCGCCGTTCTTGCCACGTAATGACTTCAAGCATTGGCAGTAGGGTATGGCTGTAAGACCAGTATTCGTTCCAGAGTTCGAGCCGTTTCCGCGGATCAACGAAATGTCCATCGAGTTCAAGTGGTTTCCCGGAATGGCTGCAATTCAGAAGAAGAAGTCAATTGCGTCCATGCACAGCGCTGCCGAGAGTCGGGGAATCTCCCCGTTACTGGAAATATCCAGCAAATCTGAGATTGATTTGGGCGTGCAGCTGAGCGCATTCAATCTGAATATAGTAACCAAGAAAAAGCGTCGTATTTTTTCCGTTGAGACAGCGTTTCAAGGGAGCAAGGTTTTCGAGCGAGGTGGTCCGTACACGGATTTACTCGGTGGAACGTCGAGAGCAGCCAAGAAGGACATTCGGCTTCGCGAATCGGGCAATCTTGTCGGATTCAGGTTCTTCGGAAAGGAGTTTCCACTGACTCCACGCACGTTCTTTTATGACTGGTTGTACATCAACGCTCTAAGTAATGAAATGGATCTTGGCGATCAGCTAATGGGCTATTCAGGATTCACAGATATTGAGTTCAATCCTAAGCGATCTATCAATTGTCAGGCGTATTCGGCCGCACTTTTTGTTTTGCTTCGCAAGACTGAGCAGTTGCGCGACGCGCTAGCTTCTCCGGAGCAAATGTTGGAGTTGCTTCAAACCGAGTACGGACGCAAGACATCAGAAATTCAGGTTCAAGACTCATTGGTTTAATGAGCTGTTGTCATTCAGTTCTTGGCCCTGGCAGTTTTCAATATTCACGGATGCGTCAAAGACGCCAATTTTCGGGGTTTTCCCGAGGAATTTCCGGACAATGGAGTATCGTTCACCAGATTGACATAGCTTGACATATGTTGTATAGGGTTGTTTAATGTCTGGATGGATGATTACCTCACAGTAAAAGAAGCAGCTGATTACATCGGCGTTTCGGCCCAAACCCTTCGGCGGTGGGACAAATCCGGCAAGCTGAAGCCTTTGCGAAATCCATCCAACGGATATCGCCATTATCTTCGGGCGGACCTCGATCCTTTCCGGATCGAGTATCAAGCTGCTCAAGCGGGGGCTGCCTCTCACCTAACCCTGTTCACCGATGCTGTGGCTGATGTGGAAGGGAACGACAGTTTGCGAGAGCCGCAGCGCGAGGCTCATCGGGAAGTACGTCAATACTTCGCCGACAGCGACGATGGGCACGTGATTCTGCAAATTCCCGTAGGGTGCGGCAAAACCGGAGTGATTGCTACGCTTCCATTTGGCATTGCGTCGGGCAGGGTTCTTGTCATCGCGCCGAACCTAGAGATACGTAACGGAGTCGCCAACGCCCTCGATATAGCGAACCCGAAGAACTTCTGGCGAAAAACCGGAGTACTAAGCAGTTTCGACGACGGGCCATTCTGTGCCGTTCTTGACGGTGTTGATGCCAATATTCACGACTGTACGGCCAGCCACTTTGTGGTGACAAACATTCAGCAGCTTGCGAGTTCCGCTGACCGCTGGCTTCCGCAATTTCCGCCCAATTTCTTTGACATGATTCTTGTAGACGAAGGACACCACAATGTTGCAGAAAGTTGGACCAGGGTCTTCGAGAAATTTCCGAATGCAAAGGTAGTCAGCCTAACAGCGACACCGTTCAGGAGCGATGGCGCAAGACCAGTGGGGGAGGTGATTTATCGCTACTCATTCACGAAGGCAATGCTAAACGGATACATCAAGCAGATTCACTCGCGGAACTTTGCACCATCCGAGCTCTATTTCACGTTTAAGGATGATGCGAAGAAGCACACGCTTGAGGAGGTGTTGGAATTACGAGAGGAGGCGTGGTTTAGGAAAAGCGTCGCATTGTCGCCAGAGTGCAACGGGCACATCGTCGATGCCAGCATCAAATACTTGAACGAGATGCGCGAGCGTACAGGCTTTAAGCATCAGCTAATTGCGGTTGCCTGCTCCGTTGATCATGCACGCCAAGTTCGATCACTTTACGAAGAACGCGGAATTCACGCTGCCGAGATCCATAGCAAGATGGATAAGGACAAGCGCGCAGCGGTACTTGAGAAGTTGCGTCGGGGCATGCTCGACTGCATTGTTCAGGTCCAGATGTTGGGCGAGGGGTTTGACCATCCGCCGCTCAGCGTGGCGGCGATATTCCGGCCGTTCAGAAGTCTATCCCCCTACATTCAGTTTGTCGGACGAGCCATGCGTACTGTTCAGGAAGGCAAGCCGGATCATCCCGACAATCACGCTTTTATCGTGTCGCACGTTGGCCTTAACAACGATGAGCATTGGGAGGACTTCCGCGAGGTTGACCTGGACGATCAGGAGATGATTCGCAAGTGGCTTGCACGTGATAGCAGTGATGAGGAAGGTACTGGCGAGGGCGTACCACGACGGTTTGACCAAATGACCCTCGTTCAGAATGAAGTGGTCGGAGAGTTTCTGGGCAAATCATTTCTTGATCCCGACGATGATCGCGTCCTCGACGAAATTCTCGGGAAAGAGATCGCCGGCGGGATTGTGCTTGGCAGTATCTTGAGTAAGGAACAGCTACGCGAGCGACTTCGCGAGGCTCAACGCGACAAGCAGGAGGAAATGTTTCCAGTGACCCCTGTGTCACCGCAGCGGCGGCGTAGAGAAGCGCGTAGGCGGCTGAATGAGCGAAGTAAGACTGTAGGGAACAGAGTGCTCGATGATCTTGGCTATTCATTAATCGGCCGAGAGGTCGGCAAGTTGAATAGCACGGTTGCTGGACGAGATAACAAGACAGCAATCATCGAGTTGATGGCAAGAGCCGTAAACAGCTACCTAGGTATAGATAGTAATCAGCGTGGGGACATTAGTGCCGACCAAGCGGAGGATGCACTGGCGAAGCTCGACGAAATCGGAGACGAGGTCCGAGAAACAATAAAGGAGGCGAGACGGTAATGGCAAAGATTCGCGACATATTGATACACGTCTCGGTTGAGCAAGCTAAGCGCCAAAGAAGGTGTGCACGGAAGAAGAAGCGAACTATCCCAAAGGGCGAAGCATGTTTGGTGGTAAAAACCGGATCGATGAATTCGCCCAAGAGCTACTGTCAAGAAAACGCTCAACCAATGTTGGACGCGGCGTGGCATAAACTGCACGAGATATACCAGTCATTGGGCTTGGAACCGCCCGCCTAGGTTTCTCGGAATATTATCTACCTATGTTCGATTGGGTTTTGTCACTGCAAGGATTGTTGGTCGCCGTCGTTTCGTCGGTGCTCGTTTCAGCGGGCTACTTGATACGAGCACGAATCGATAATAGGAAGAACCGCAAGCTGGCACTTTATTCGCTGTTGGAGATATGGCACCGATTGTCAGTTTTCTACATTGACGACTTCGATCCCATCTTTGACAGAATAATGCGGGAAATGCAAAGGCACTTTCCGCTGGAAGATTTCTCCAGTAGCAGTACCGCAGACGCCAAGGCCGCAATCAATCCAATTCTTTTGCGCATCAGCCGCGAGGCGGCGTTATCGGATGTAGATGGATACAGCGATAGCTATCAAGGTGCAATTCAACTTGTCGCGTCCGACGACCCAATTTTGGCTTATCGTTTTAGCTCTGCGAGCAGTACAAAGAAGTTGCTTGGAATGATGGATGACTATTTTGAGAGCGTTTTATCCACACTTGAAACTACATCGAGTGAAGGGTCATTGTTCGGAACTATGCGGGACACTGTTACAAATCGACTGCTAGCTGAATCGATCAAGGGCTTGGAGGCTGACATAAGAAGACTGTCGTGGAAGATCTCACTTGGCACATTTGTGGAGAGCTGTATGGCAATTCGAAGACGAAAGAAAAATCTCGAAGAGTCTGACGATCCGCTTATCAAGGACTTAGTGGCAGGCATACTCGTTGCTGCTGTGAAGAAGCATGTGCAGATGACGCAGCCGGACGGCTCGGGGCCTTAGTGGCATCAATTCCGTGATCTGTGCTCTATGAAGTTCTCTGTTTTCTACTCCTGGCAGTCCGATCTACCGAACAACACTAATCGGGGATTTATCGACAGCGTATTGTCGAAGGCCGTCAAGGATATGCATGCGGCTGACAGTTACGATGTAGTTCCCAGCATAGATAGAGACACTTCGGGTGTGCCCGGCGCACCGAATATATCAGAGACGATTCTTGAGAAGATAAGAAGCTGTGATGCCTTTGTTGCTGACATTTCCATCGTTACTGGCGACAAAAGAAACGGGCAGCGCCCCTCACCAAATCCCAACGTTCTGATTGAACTCGGCTATGCGATCTCGGAGCTAGGTTGGGGGAGAATAATTCTCTTCTGTAATACGTTGTACGGGAACGATGGGGATTTGCCTTTCGATATTCGGCAACACCGCCGGATAAACTATGAGCTTGCGCAAAGAGACCCGAAGGAAGTCGAGCGCAAGAAGCTTGCGAATATGCTTCGCGCGCGGTTGGACGAGATACTGGACGAAGGGAGGCGGAACTCAAGAGGGGCTGGACCACTCTTGGGTGGTTCTTGGAACCTCTTTGATTATTCGAAGGGCATGAGTTCTGGGGAATTTGTCGATCATTTGGAGCTTTCTCTAGCCGAACCTGTACCGAAAGAGTTTCCGCAACATCAAGCCGACTCGTTGGTTGAACAGACCATTACAGGGAGCTTTGATCCCAATTGGAGCGAGAAAATCGAGGCTTACAAGAAGGAAATAGCTGAATTTGAAGAGAATCTGAAAGATGACCGGAAGCGATTGAACTACTTGATAAGGTCGAATCTTACCCGGATTGTATCCGCCACTGTGGTTATCGAGAACGACGGAAATGCCGCTGCGACAGATATACGCGCTAAGTTTGACACGCCTGAGTGGTTGCATGTCTTCAATAGTTTGCCCAAGGAGTCGGAAACACCTCAAGTTCCTGTTCCCCCAAAGCCGAGTATTCCGACTCCATATGACAAGTTTCGGTCACTGACTGAATTTGGCGGGATTCGCGGCTTTGACGACCGCCTCGCCGGACTCGTAACACCGCAAATCCAAAGAACATCGGGTTGTAGCGTTCGCAAAGGTAAGATCAGTTTTTGGGCTGACCGACTTCTCCATAAGCACCGCTCGTTCGATTCTGACGACCGTTTCTACTTGCTTGCGATGCCCAGTGCGCCCGAAGGGGATCATGTGCTCCCCGGGTCTATCTTTTGCTCAGAGTACGACGACTGGCAAGACAGCGAGTTGTTGATCCGAATTCCGTAAGTAGAGTGCGTTCGGCTAATCTACCTCACGAAAATTCAAATCCATCGCTGCGACCAACCGCAGCACCGTGCTTTCCGTTTCGTTCAGCCGATAATGCGACGGTGGCATCCAGCCCAAAGCGAGCATCACTGGTGCGGACGCAACGCCGTGATGGCGGGCGACAGCGGCAACGTCTTCGGCTTCCATCGGCCTGCCGGTGTTCTTCTCGGAAATGCAGCAGACGATTATCGCTTCGCGCAGGCGCGGTGGTACCTCGTCCCACGCCGACATCTCGTCCAGCCGCCAGTCCTCGACCCGAAGAACGTCACGCACGTACTCCATCGTCCCAATAGGCCCGGCACCGAAAACTTCACGCCAGCCGTGGCGTCGTAGTTCAGTGAACATTAGCGCTTCCTCTTTGGTCCAGCCGGCGGCGTCTTCGGGTTCATACGCTTCTTCGCGAATCCGGGGCCGCTTGGGGCGCGGTTCCGGTTGCGCGGTTTTCTCGGCTTGAACGGGTTAAGCGGCACGATCTTGGTTGGGCCAGACACCGTTGCCCGGCAGACCAATCGCGTCGCCGTAGAACGCTACGTCCGGTGTGGATAAGTCGCCCGCTTGGACCTGCGTTGCGACGGCATAGCCGCCTTCCACATTTACGCCGAGTTCGCGAGAAGTACTCGGGTTGAGGAGTAGGGGGCCGGGCTTGGCATCCTGTTACTTGCACGGGCGTTCATCCATAATCATCTGGAACCAAGAACAGTACTCGGACTGAAGAGGTCGGCAGCGGCTTACTCTTCGGCTGAGAGCAATATGCTGCAGGTTAATCGTTGTCGCTTGATCTGATCTCTTCGGCTTCGCGCTGGATCTCCTCCCTCTCCCAGCGTTCAAAGTTCTCAAGTTTCAGTCGCATGAAGCCCTCGGGATTCTGCTCACAATGATAGTGGTGATGCCTGGCACGGCGATGGTCCTCTTCTTCCTTTACCTCTTGTGGAGATTTCTTCCATTTGCCCAAGAGCTTCATCGCTTTTGCGAATGCCTTGAACAAGCTGTAAGCCAGTACGAGGGCCGATAGCCACAAAGGGCTCAGAAAGCCAGCGATCGCAACAATCGCTGGCACAACGACGGCCCACGCAAAGACGACGTACCAGCCGCGTCTTAGTTGCCGGAGGTATGTCGATGCGCCTTTCTCAAGGTCGGAGGAAGTCCGATATGGTACTTCAGTGTACGTGTCAAGTAGGTACGCGGTATCGAGGGCGTTGTCGGGTATTTCGTCGTTTGCGAGCAAGCGCCAGTGCTGCTCGACATTGCCATCGCTGTCATGAAATGCCATTAGATGGCTCTCTGGTCGCACATCTTTGAGGTTCATCAACTCGCCGTCCAAATCAAAGGCGGTCACCATTACTGGTATCGGAAAACGGCCGAGCCAGTAGTTGGTCTCAGTACCAATCGCTTGGACCGCGGATTCGGGCGTTGCTTCGGCTGTAAACGTAACGGCAATTGTTGCGAAGCGGTAGCCAGGAGATGGCGGCGAATATTTGACAAAATATTCCGTGCGGGATTCTTTTAGCACGTCGAAATACACCGCATCGACAGGCTTGGGTTGTGCGCCGTTGTTAATTGGCATTGGCAGAATAGACGATAACGGAATAGGGGTTCCCGCGGACGCCCCCGCCTTCGATCTCTCCCGCTAAGTTCAAACGTTGGAGTACGCGAAAAAAGAAAGTGCAATTGCATGAGTGCCCGGCGGGACGGGCTGCGGAGTCAAAGACTGACGGCGCAAACGATTTCAAGTCAGATGAGGAGACGCGCTGACCTGCGAACGACGAATATGCAGAATATAGATCGACTACCGAAACCGAGAAACTCGACGACCCGCGAACGTAGGACACTCTATCCCGAGTGCAATCAAATATCTTCGAGCTGCCGCCGCCTGGATTATTGAAAACTGTTCCAACTGCTAGGCTGTCTTGAACAGCTGTGACGAATTGCTCGAAGTTCACGTCAATGCCTTAAGTGCGTAGTGCCACATCAGTTTCTAATCCGTTTTACGGCTGCGCAGCAACGCTGTACTGACTCATTGTTGCCGTGTTTTGGATACCTCGGTCGTAAGTTTAGTGATACTTCCTCAAGATACTTTGTTTGTGCGTAAACTGTTTCTTGACGCGTTCAACGAACTCCGGTCGTGAATAGGAGATTTCCCCTAGTTCCTTGTAGATATTCAATGGGATTGACTCTAATCGCTTTTCTTTAAACTCACTGTTCATTCTAGTGGTATCAATCGCGAACGTTGTGAATACTCCAACATCTTCGTGATCTGCGTAAGCGCAGTTGTTCTTTAGCAGAGCAACTATCTCGCCGTTATTCTCGACCACCTGATCGGCGTAGGTATTGGATAGCTCAATCGTATTGAGGCTTTCCTTCTTCAGTGTTTTTTGTGTGTGCGGGTCTGTGCTCCAGTTGCTTCCATCAAAATACTCAGCATGGATATCCAGAATCTTCTTGCTCAGATCGAGCAGCTCATCGTTCTGATTGGTCAAGAAGTATAAAGGGCCATACAGCCGATCGAGCTGATCGCGGAGATAGCTGCTATGCCTCTGCTGTCGTTCAATACGAGCGGAACTTGCATATTGGATCGCTGCGCCAATCACTCCGCCGCCAAGAAACGTCACTAGGGTTGTCAGAGTATCCGCCATAGTCGCGAGTAGTGATCGGCGTCCTTATGCAGGGTCTCGACAGGTCGGGCCGGTATTGCAGGAGATCTATTCTGTGCCTCGCGCCAATCCTTGGCGAACAAAGCAAGGGTAGCACACGGAAATCTGCGGAATGTGCTGGTTGCATAATCACATAGACCGAGAGACTGCGTCGCCTAGTGTTGAAGGCAATAACTAGCGCCGGATCTCCTCAGCCAAAGCCCCGAGGTTGGCGGCCACTCGGCGTCTTCGATCGCTAAATCCGTGTTTCAGGTCTCCATATTCTGTTGCAGCAGCACATTTGGCTCTCAGTATTGGCAAGCTCGGTTGCGACATCCCGGCCGCTCGCTCCACTATGAAGATAGAGAAGATGGGATCCCACTTCTTCCTTTCGCGAAACATGAGAGCAACTCATGAACGACAACATGCTGCTTGTATTCGCCATCTTGGCCGCTGTCGGTGGTGTTTTAATTGCGCGCTGGGCATTATCGCGAGGCGTCGAAAAGCCGGCGCAGCAACCAAGTCAGGCCGCAATTCTGGGTATGCTGGGCATCGCTGCCTTGGGAATCTTCCTTGCGATCGCGTACAGGCCCGGAGCGATTGATCCACTTGGACCGAGCATGCCGATGGAGGAGCCGGTAGATCCAATTGAGCCGAGTCCGGAACCGATAGAGCCGAGCCCGGAACCGATAGAGCCGGATCCGGAACCGATAGAGCCGGATCCGCCCCTCGAGCCGACTGGTCCCCCTCGACCGAGTGTCCCGCTTGATCAGCAGGAACCGGGTGGTACCACCAGAATCGAGTTTCCTTGGCCACCCCCTCGACCGAGTGCGACTACTCGAGTTTCGTGCTTGGCGGAACCCGCCACGAATAGAAGCGGAGAGCAACAAAGCCTGGAAAGCCAGACGGTACTACTGGCCGAAGTTGATTACCGGTGGAGTCGGGTTTTCAATCAGGTAGGACATCTTGAGCGCCGATACTTTTACCTTCCCTGGGAACCTGGATTCGTAATGATCTCGAGATTGGAACAAACTGATCGCGATGGCATCGCGCTGACCGGCACTGCAAGATGGGAAGCAGATGTCCACTTTGAGTATGCGTCTCCTTTGGATTTTTTGAGAAGCATTTTCATCCCGATAGAGGGTCACTTCCGGATAGTGGTCTTTGTCGTATCCGTGGAGGCGTTTAGTTACGGTGAGCCAGTGTTAAGAGCCGACGCAATAAGCTGGTTTGCCGACGGATATGAGAACTTGCCATGGTCGATTGGAAGACTTCTCGTTACAGAGCGTGTTCGTTGCACTCTATTGATTTATGAGTTTAACGTTACAGACATAGATCGAGTGACGTCCGTCAGTTTCCCAAGTCAAATCGGAATGGATCAGCACGTTGCCAACCTAAATATGGGGACCTTTCTATGGTAGAGGTATCGGCAACGAAAGAGGCCAAGCGTCGGTTGGCGACGGTGTGGTTCATTGGGTCGGGATTTCTTTTCTTCCTATTATTTATTCTTGCATCGGTAGGCCGCTTCGGAGGGGATGCAGACGAAGCGTGGGCGTGGTTTTTGCCAACAATCATGCCGACACTATCGCTGATTATAGGAGTATACGTTCTAGATGTGATGCACCAAGGAGTTGAGGATGGTTCAACGGATCCATTTTTTTTTAGACTGACCTTTTGGTTATCGATTTCCTATTTGCTTGCGGTTGCTCTCGTATTGGCCTTGCCAAACGTTGTATTTCTTACATCGGGAGTTACGGTGTTTGAGTTCATGAACCAGGCGAACTTGTGGCTTGGGCCATTTCAAGGCCTAGTAGCCGCCGCGATGGGGGCGTTTTTTGTGAAGAAAACTGATGGAAGCTGACGGAACTCGCGCGTAACAATCTCTACGTGGCGGCCACAATCACGCTGGCGTCGGTTTGGATCCGGATCTGACTCGCAGTTGGGACTGAGAAACAGCACCAAACCAAACATCGATCTGGATACAATTGTGTGGACTATCCGCTAGTGCGATCATGCTCCCGGATGTGAAACTTAAGCCATCGATCCTTCTGACCACGAAAGGAATCTCAAATGGCCGTACAACTCCGCGTCGTCGACGAAACGACATCAGGCGAGATCTACAACGAAACCGTTCTGCGCCTTGCCAGTACGCGCGTCAGCGCTCGTGAAGTCATCGAGGAGCGCGTGCGTGAGGAGGTGCGGAAGTTCAACGCGGGGAAGCCGCGTCTTTTCTCCGGACTGGTGCAGCCGAGAGGCGCCGAGAAGGAGCTGAACGGCTATCGGCTGAAGAAGCCGAAGACCGTGGATGCCGATGAGCAGGTCAAGATTGCGCTCAAGGGCTTCTCGGAGAACAAGTTCTTCTTCCTCGTCGACGATCTGCAGGTCGAGTCACTGGACGATGAGTTCGGTATCACCGACCAGACCAAGATCACGTTCCTGAAGCTGATCCCCGTCGTCGGCGGCTGACATGTTCGGCAAGAAAAATGGTGGAGGGTTCACCTACGCCGCCGGCCATCCCCTGGCGGAAGAGCACGCGTTGATCGAGAAGTTCCTGAAAGAGGCCCAGAAGAAAGCGAACTTTCTCTACAGCAATTCCTCCCTCAAGCAGACCGTGAGCGGCGGCAACATCCTGAAGCTAACGCCGGAGACACTGCGCGGCGTGATCGTTGCAGCCCAGGAGCGTCTCCAATACATGGAGCCCGCGTACCGCAAACTCGAGAAGAGTACGGGAAGCGCGAGGACATCCAGCCCGCTATGGGTGATCCGCGCCGCGTTGTTCGCCCTCCAGC
>JANQQA010000367.1 GCA_028285205.1 Bythopirellula sp.
GCTCGCCGTAATGTCGTTCTTCACTCGGACCTTGACTGGACACGTCCGTGAACGACTGTCGGCTAGCGGCACAGTCACGGTTACGCTGCCACGGAAACGCCGGTCCGCCAGCGCGGGCAATTCCACATCGACTTCTTGGCCGGGCTGGATGAAGCCGACCTCGCTTTCGACCACCTGCGCGATGACTTCCACCTCGTCGATCGCGACCACCTCGGCCACCGGATCGCCGCGATTCACCCAGGCGCCTTCGTCGGTGTGTTCGGTCACGACGTAGCCGGCAAACCGCGAGATGATCGTGTGCTTGGTGATCTGATCCGTCAGCTTCTCGACCGTCGCCTCCTGCATCGCGACTTGCGCCTCCCCCTGCGCGATAACTTCGGCACGCGGGCCGGCGACGGCCAGTGTGTGAGCGGCTTCGGCTTCCAGGAACTTCTGCTCCGCTTCGGTCGCGAGGGCGATCGCCTCTTCGTACTCGTCGTCGGAGATCACACCGCGCGCGCTATACACGGCCTTCGCGCGCTCGCGACGTGCTTGGGCAAACTCACGACGCGCTTCGGCCGCGGTCATTTGGGCTTGCGCTTGGGCGATTTCCTCGGGTCGTGAACCGTTCCGCAACTCGGCAAGTTGCTGACGGCGCAGTTCGAGTTCCGCCTTCGCCGCGGCGAGTTCCAGTGAGATCGTTTGTGTGAGCAGTTGGGCCAGCGGTTGCCGCGGCTCAACGCGGTCGCCCTCATCGACGGCGAAGCTTACCACGCGGCCGTCGACGGCACTGCCGATCGTGACTCGTCGCAGTGGTTCGACCGTGCCCACGAATGACTGGGTCGGCGCAACGGTCTGCTCGACGACCGGCGCAACGATCACCCCAGGCGGCCCGCCGAATTGGGCACGCGCGATGTGGCTCCCCTCGATCAGCAAGCCCGCCATTACCACGAACCGAACGACATTGTGCAAAGGCTGTTTCATCACGCTTCGACCGCTTCAGTGACAGTTAGGTTCTCGCGGAGTTTGCCCAGCAGCTTCTTGAGCTGCGAGAGGTCGCGCGGACTCATGCCCTCCGCCGCCCGTGTGCGAATCTTGCGACCACAGGCCGCGACCACGCGCCAGGTTTCTTCGGCGGCGGGCAACGGGTGAATCAGCTTCCGCCGGCCATCCTCGGGGCACTGTCGACGCTCGACCAGGCCGGCCGCCTCCATCCGATCGAGCACGCCGACCAGGTTGGGCGGCTCGATCAGGATCCGCTCGGCCAGTTCCCGCTGCGACAGCGGCCCCTCCGCCGCCAACCAACCGAGCACCTGCGCCTGCCGGAACGTGATGCCATGCGGTGCGAGCGCTTGCTGAAACGAGCGAATGTAAGCCTGGTGCGCGGTTACCAGCCAGAAGCCCACGCTCTGTTCAAAGTCGTACTGCAGCATCACTCCGCCCAGCGAGTCTCGAGCGCAGCCCGTGCCTTCGGCTGCGAAAATTTGAGAGGCATTTTCAGATAGTTATCATCATAACTATCTGGCGAGCGTCAGATCAAGCCCCGAAAAACAGCGGGGGCGCGATGCGAAGCAGAGGGCGATCAGGCTGGTCAGAATGGCGCGAGTTGATGGCTCTGGGATGTTGTGATCGTTGAGTTCGAACCACATGCCGCCATTCGCAAAGGTGTTCCAAGAACCTGCTTCAATACTGCCATTGGTTGAGGCAGTAGACTGATCGATTACTCCGTTAGCTCTTGCCCAGCCCCAGCCCGAAAGGGGAGAAGGATCATTTGATACGGACAGCCAGTAAGACGTATTTGGTTGAAGAGACATGCCGCTGGGTAAGTTGATGGCATACTCTATCGGCGTGGTAACTCCGTTCAAGAGCGGCCCCCCCGTAGGAGAGCGACTAAATGCAGGTCCGATAGAGAAATCCCCGCCCGTCAGCGGAGCTCCTGGCATGCCTCCTGCATCACTTAGAAAAACTACTCTGAAGTCATCTATGAGAGACTCTACGAGGCCGGTACCACCTACAACACGCAAGGAACGAACTGTAACACTGCCAGGACTGTCAAATGAGAAGTTATCCGCAAGAATCTGAGGTGGATCAAACGCACTATGCGATGCAAACGCAGCATGCGGATCTGCAGGCATCGTTTGACTGTAGATTGTAGCTGCCGAGGCAGAGCTCACATGGGCGAAGCCAAGCCCTGCCACAAATAGTAACGCCAATCTCCTAATCGAGTGCCTCCTCTGAAATATACGAATCCCATTGAGAGACAGAATCGCTGCTTGCCAGAGAACTGCCAAGGTATGCCGCCGCAGATCCGGGCAGCCCAAGAATGGGTACGTCGAGCAAGTTAAGATCACAGCAAACCTCCTGAGTTCATACTCAGACGACGCGCCTCGGTGGAGCCCGTCGCTGCGGTTGCTGGCAATTGCGCTAATTCCTTCTCCCTAACCCCAACGTAACCCCAGTGGGGGGTCGAACGCAAGCGACCTTTTTCCGCGGCACGCTCAGCGGATGGATGATTGGCTTCGGCCCGATATTTTTCCGCCTGTGTGCTCCACAGAAAAACCTCCCTGAGCCTGTCGGGAACGGGCCGCCGATGGTGAGACGCGTGTCAGAGACTTTCAGTCCTCGTGTCGTTCATCTGATTTCACGATTATTGTTGCCAGCGGCAGACAGACCAATTACAACGAAAGGATGCGTGCGGCAAACCTTCGGTTTGGCACCCTCTTCTCGTCGTTGCCCTGTGGTTTGTCTGTGCCACTCTTGTCGGGGGCAAGCTCGCAATATGCCGTGAGATGCCTAACCTAGCGGACTAGCGCTAAGGGGGGAGCCGTGTCACGTAAGCGTCGATCATCCAAACCACGTAAACCGAGCCGACGGCTGCGAAAGTCGCCAAGTCGGAAGTTGCCGACGCATCGCGCTCGAGCATTGCGTCTGGAAGCCTTGGAACCTCGCCGGGTGCTGAGCCTGTCGAGCGTCGCGATCACCACTGGGCAACAGGACCAACTGACCGACGGGCTGGACGGCGTGGTGGCGTGGGCCAACGCACTGGACGACCACGACCTGATCGCACAGTCGCTGCCGACGGTCGGTCAATCGGTCGGCGAATCGATCGATTTTGGCGATCTGCTGAACCAAGGCCTCGCTGTGCCGGTGGAGAATTATCTGGTGGGCGATCCGACGCCGACCACCGACGAGTTGGTCACGGCGATTCAGGCGCTCGACAACGCGTCGTTCGACAACGCCACGCTCACGGTGTCCAACGTCGCTGGCGGGTTCGACTCGGCGAATAACGAAATCGTGTTCGATCTGGAGTTCCAAGCCGACCGCGCGCTAACGGTCAATCCGAGCTTGGGCCCCGAGGGAGATGCCCTGGGCATCGACTTTAGTTCGACCATCGGTGCCAGCTCGACCCTCACGTTCAATTTTAGCTTTGGGCTCGATTTGGCTTCCGGTTTGACGGACGAAGAGGCGTTCTTCATTCGTTCGGCCAGCTTGTCGCAAGAGGTCGATGCGAGCGTGCCCGCAGTTGCTACTGGTCCCGCGAGCATTGGTTTCTTTGCCGGCCAGCTGACTGCCGGCAACCTCGCGCTCGACGCGAACATGAGCGTAGGGATTGCGAACCCCGACTCCGACGCAGCAGGACGGATCACGCTCGACGAGTTGCAAAGTACCGAACTCAGTTCGCTGGTCTCCCTGACCGAAGCGGGCACCGCCAGTGGCTCAGTCACGATCGATCCGGGGACGCTGGGAGGTTTCTCGCCGAGCGGCGATTCGGTGATCAGTTTCAATTCCAGCGATCCCTTTACCCCGCCGTCGCTCACGTTCAACGCGGCGTACGACGAAGTGCGGAGCTTCACGAACATCAGCTCGTTTGGCTTCGTGGGGGTGCTGGATCAGTTTAGCAATTGGCTTGACGGACTGGGCAACAGTGAAGTGCACGATGCGAAGGTGGAGCTCGCTGGCAGCCGACTGGGCGATCTGGCCCCGCTCGACGTCGTGGTCGACGACGGTTTGATCGCGCCACTGCTCGATGCGAATCAACTGCCGACCTTTGCGACGGCACAAGAATTGGAATCTGATCTGGCCGCTGCGCTGGGCGTCGGCGTCGGCACGATCAACACGCAATACAACCCGACCACCAAGGAACTGACCTATCGCTTGATCGTCAACCACAACCATGCACCCACCAATGTGCCCGTGGGCTTCAACGTGGATCTTGACCCGGTTCGTGAACTTGAGTCGCAAAGCACGGCGGCGCTCAACGCCGCTGGCGGTCTGGATCTGACCCTGGGAATTTCGCTCGATGACTTGAGTGCTGTGATGACCTCGACGGCACCAGCGCCGGCGAATGGGCAAGTCTCGGCGGATTCCAACTTCGTGTTGAACCTGGGGCTGGCGGGCGACGTGGCGGTATCGCTGTCGGCCGCGGCCACCAGTGGCAACAGCACGCGTGCCGAGTTGGTTGGCAATCTGAACGCAGCGATTTCGGCAGCCGGACTAAGCAGTAGTGTGGTGGCGGGGTTGGATGCCAACAATCATCTGACGTTCTCCACGCTCGGCACCGCGACAGCGATCACCGCGATCGAACTTCGCGCGGCAGACTACAATTCCAACGGTCCAGCAAGTACCGATCCGATCGTCACGGAACTTGGCTTCCGCGAGCGACAACTGGCATTCGACTCGCTAGCGAATCACGCCTTCATCGAAAGCGCAACGATCACCGGTTCGGCATCGCTCAGTGCCCCGGACATCGATGGCACGTCGCGAGTTGGTTTTCTTGGTGCCGATATCGTCGATGGTAGTGGTACGTCGTCGGCTGCGTTTTCTTTGTCGGTCAAGAATCCTTTCACCCAGACGGCGGGCGGTCGCGCGAATCTATTCGACCTGTTTGAAGCGCAGGCGGTCGACATCACGACGGTCGTAGATACTCCGAGTTTGACTGGCGCGGTGAATGTCTCGCTGCCGCTCGACGCGGAAGTGCTCGGCAGTGCGTTGACCACGAGTCCGGAACTCACGATCAGCTGGCCTGATCTCGGCACTGGCTCACCGGTTGTGACGCTGATTGATGGCAGCGAACTGGAAAAATTCGAGAATCTTGATGGTGGTAGTTTCGCGGCACTGTTCAGCCTCGTCCAAAACTTCCTGGAGAACTTCGAGAGTCAGCAGGGCGGCGACTTCGAGATCCCCGGACTTGGCAAGTCGCTCTCGGAGAGTTCCGAGGCCATCGGAAGTTTTGGGACGGTTATCGAGACACTGAACAACGATCCAGCGGCTGGCCTGGAAGATGTCGAGTCTTGGCTGGAGAACGTACTAGGTCTGGCCGATCAGAATCTCGACTTGAGCCTGGCCGACAACGGTGACACGGTGCGTATCGATCTGACGTTTGCCGACAGTGCGGTGGATCAGACGCCGTTCCAGGTGGCGTTTCCGTTTATTGATCAGGGGCAACAGTCGGAGGAAATTCTCATCGGGATTTCCGGTTCTGGGTTATTGAATATTGATGTCGACTACGATTTTCAACTTTCGTTGGGCATCGATGTTTCTAACGGCATCAATCCCCTGCCCTTCATTTATGAGTCGAGTCATTTCCTCGCTCAGGCGGAAATCAACACACAAAACATCGACTTCAGCGCGAACATCGGCCCGTTAGGACTGTTCATTCGCAACGGTGAACTACTGGTCGACGAAGACGGCAATGACACGACGCGCGACAAAGCCAGCTTCCGCATCGATCTAACCGACGAGGACGCGCAGACTTCCGACGGCAAGATCATGCTGGACGATATCGGCTTCGAGAATGCCTCGGCTAGCCTGACTGGCCAGGTGAATATCGTGTTGCCAATGTTCTTCCCCTTCCAGTCAGACTACATCGGTGATTTCGAGTTCCGAATCGGGGACTTGTCCGACCCCCTGAACACGACGACCGTCGTAGTGCCCGATCTCGAGGAGGAGGAACAACAGCAAGAGAACGGCTTGCTCGACAACGTCACCGCGATTCTCAACGGACTCGACGGCTGGTTTGAGATCGCGATCGACGCGTTCAACGGCAAAGTGGGCGGCTTCGACTTGCCATTTGTTGGCAAAGACTTGCACAAAGTGGCCAATTTTCTGGAGGAAGTGCAAGAAGACGTGATTGATCAGATCACCGATCGCTTCCGCGAGACCGAAGGCAACACGGCTGCCGCGCTGCAGACGGCCCTCTATTTGGCCGTCGGGCCCGATGGTCTGAATATTCTGAAAGATCGTGATCTGAGCGGCACCGTGACGATCGACGACATTCACTTCACGACCGAGGACGCTGACCAGGACAACAAGATTGAAGAGATCGAGTTCTTCATGGAACTGGGGCAAAACCTCACCGTGCTCGATACGCCGATCGATTTCGACATCGGCCTGCCCGGGTTGGGCCTGGATGTGGAAGGCGACTTGGAAATCCTCGTCGGCTACGACTGGGATCTGTCGTTCGGTTTGAGCAACGAGTATGGCTTCTATCTGCTGACCAACCAAGAAGACGAAATCGAGATCGACCTGGAGGTACGTATCCCGGACCTGGAAGCACGCGGCGAGTTGGCGTTCCTGCAGCTGGATGTCTCGGATGAAGATGCCGACGGCAACTCAAGCAACGACGGCGCCGACGTCGACATGGACGGCCGCGACCCGAGTTCGTTTGTGGCCGGCCTCGCAATTGACTTCCTGGATCCGACCGACGATGCGCAGGATCCTAACGACAACGGCAAGATGCTTGAGACCGAGATCGAGCAGCTCTTCACCGGCGATATCGAAGTCGACGACGCGATCAATGTGGAGCTGGTAGGCGAGGCGGAATTGAATCTTGACTTACTAGTCAGTTACGAGGGTGACACGCGTTTCCCATCGATCGGCTCCGAGTTCACCGTGCTATGGTCGTTTCTTGAGAACAATGATCCGCCAGAAGCCGAAGACGATTTGGAAGGCGAGCTGCCCACAGTTGCGTTCACGAATATCACCCTCAATGCGGGCGAGTTCATCTCCGACTTCGCCGACGGAGTGCTGAAGGAAGTCCAAAAGTTCACCGAACCGATTCAGCCGGTGGTCGACTTCGTTACCAGCCCTGTGCCAATCCTGAGCGATTTCGGCTTCGATCTGACACCGATCGACGTGGCTGAGGCGTTGGGCTACGCGACCGAGGCGGGATACGTCGAGGCAATCGCGGATCTGGTTTCGGCGATCAATAGCGTGCCCGAAGTGTCGGATCAGTTGATGATCCCCCTGGGTGATTTCGTGATTATCGAGCCAGGTGGCGAAGATACCGACCTGCGCGAAGAAGGTGCGACCGAAAACGCGATGCCGGAAGAGACGCCGCCGGAGATGACGCCGGTCGAAAAACTGAAGATGGAAGACGAAGACGCGGGTGACTTTTTCGACGACCTGAAGGCGCTGGGCATCGAGCTGCCATTGCTGGAAGACCCCACCAGCGTATTCCAGCTGTTGCTGGGACAAGACGTCGACCTGTTCCTTTACGACGTTCCCAAACTGGAAGTCAGTTTCCCCTTCCCAATCGTGAAGATCGGACCGATCATCCCACCGATTCCATTGTTTGCTTCGATCAGCGGCAGTGTTGGCGCGTCGGTCGACTTGGCGGTCGGTTTTGATACGCACGGCTTCCAGCAGGCCTCCAAGTCGGACGACTGGTGGGACGTGTTCAACGGGTTCTACATCAGCGACACGGCAAATCCCGACGGCTCGGGCGAAGACGTCGTCGAGGCCACCCTGTTCGGTAATCTCAATGCAGCGGCAGAACTGAGCCTGGTCGTTGCAGGTGCTGGCGTTTCCGGTGGCGTCGATCTGTTCCTCACGGCCG
>JANQQA010000371.1 GCA_028285205.1 Bythopirellula sp.
GTCGCTGACGATCTTGAAGCCGACGACGCTAGCGAGCAGTCAAATCCCACGGCTGCCCAGACCAGCGGCGAGAAGGTCAACTGGCAGGCTCGCTTTGCGAAAGAAACCATCGATCCGGCGGTAGTCCGCCAGCAGGTTCGCCAACTGATGAAGTCGAAACAGACCTCTCAGGCAATCGATTTGATTCAGGCCGCTCTGCAGCAAGGTCAAGCGCAGCCTTGGATGTACGAGTCGTTGGGCATCGCAATGGAGTTGGATGGTCGTCCCAAGAGCGAGATTGAGCGCGTGATCATGTCGGCTTGCGACTTTAGTGACTCCGCTGACGAATTGATGCTGATCGCCAATTACCTGGCGCATATCGGAATCGATTCGCGTGCAGTGGACGTCTACCGCCAAGTGGTGAAAGTTTCACCGTTGCACCACGAAGCCTACGCACTGGGCCTGCGTGCGGCCCAGCGTGCGAAGGATCTGGATGGTATTCGTTGGGCGACTGTGGGTGTCTTGTCGAATGATCGGCCCAAGCAGCAGCAAGCAGTCACCGACACCGCGCGACGCGTGGCAAAATCGGTGCTCGATGAGTTGAAAGCAGCGGGCGATACGACCACCCACGACGAGTACTATCAGCAGCTTGAGAAAGCGCTCGCTCGCGACGTGGTCGTGAGAGCGACCTGGTCGGGCGATGCCGACGTGGATCTGATTGTCGAAGAACCCGGCGGGTCAATCTGCTCATTGCACGAACCCCGCACTACCGGCGGTGGCGTGTCGTTGGGCGATGACTATTCCAGCTACAACAAAGACAGCTCCGAGGGGCACACCGAGCGGTACTCCTGTGCCAAAGGTTTCCCAGGCACGTATCGCGTGCGAGTTCGCAAGGTCTGGGGCGACGTCGTTGCTGACAAAGTGACAATCGAAGTTTGCAAAAACTTCGGATCAAAGAACCAGCAATACGAGAAGCAACGGATCTCGATTCCAGACGACGCCGACGCGCTGGTGATATTCGAATTAGAGCAGAGTCGCCGTGAAAAACCGCTGGAGGTTGAAAAGTTGGAGGTCGCGGTGAATCGCCAAGACGCGATCTCGCGGGCGGTGTTGGCCCAGCAACTGGACGGGCTTTCCGACCCTCGAATTACTGTGCCGCTAGGTCGCGACCGCAGGGGAGGTAATTTACGTGACCGGCTCGCCTTGGCTGGAGTGCAGGGGGCTGTCGGCTTCCAGCCGATCATCCAAGTGTTTCCGTCCGGTACACAAATGCAGGTGACCGGGGTCGTCTCACCTGACCGCCGTTACGTGCGTATTCAGGCATCACCGTCGTTCACCGGTATCGGCAACGTGTCGACCTTCACCTTTGCAGGTGCTCCCACGGGTGGCGGTGGTGGTGGCGGCCTCGGTGGTGGCGGCGGTGGCGGTCTGGGCGGTGGCGGCGGCGGTGGAATCTGATTTGCCGACCCTCGGCAAACGAAGTATCGCTCGGCAGCCTCGGTTCACAGCGGCCAGGCGTCACCCAACGTGGCGTGCTGTAGTTCGGTGAGTTGGCCAATACCCAGCTGCGCGACTTCGATAAGCGCGAGCAGCTGGTCGTGACTGAACGTGGCTTCCTCGCCAGAGCCTTGCACTTCGACGAACTGTCCGCTGCCGGTCATCACAACGTTCATGTCTACGTCGGCGCGGACGTCTTCGCTGTAATCGAGATCGAGCAACGCTGCGCCGTCCACGATGCCGACGCTCACTGCGGCGATCGAATCGGCAATGGGCTTAGCCGACCGGTCGAGATCTTCGATCGAGCGGATTGCCTCGACCATTGCAATGAAGCCGCCGGTGATGCTCGCCGTGCGTGTGCCCCCGTCCGCCTCCAGCACATCACAATCGACGGTGATCATGCGCTCGCCCAGCGCGGCAAGATCCACCACGGCGCGCAGGCTGCGACCAATGAGCCGTTGAATCTCCGAACTCCGTCCATCAATCTTGCCACTACGATCGCGCCGTTTGCGGGGTGACGTGCTGCCGGGCAACATGTTGTACTCGGCGGTCACCCAACCCTTGCCTTTGCCCTCCAACCACGGCGGCACGGATGCTTCGACGCTTGCTGTGCATAGGATACTGGTGCGTCCGGCTTGCACCAAAACCCGACCTGGTGCGGCCCCGGGCACATCGCGATTGATTTTGAAGGGTCGCAGGGTGCGAGAATTCTCCCGACCATCAGTTCTCGACGACATGTTCAATCCTCTCCTTGGAACGGGTTATTGCTTGCCTAGCTAAACATTTGCCGCCGGCCAACAGGTTCGAAGGCATTTTTGATGTGTCGCACGGTGGGGCGGTGCTGATCCGTTGGCCACACGACTTCGACCACATCGAAGCGGCTGGCGTGTTCCAGTAGACCGTGAGACTTTAGGAAGGCGAGGGCGGCTCGGGTTTGGCGTTGCTGTCGTTCGGTGTCGACGGCTTCCGCCGGACGGCCCAACTCGGCATCGCGGCGGGTCTTCACTTCGACAAAGACTACGGTCTGGCCGTCGACCGCAATGATGTCGATTTCGCCGTAACGCTGACGGTGGCGACGGTGGACAATCTTATTGCCGCGACGTTTCAAATAGCGAGCGGCCGCGTCTTCCCCGCGCTCGCCAAGCGTCTTGGGCGGGAACCTTCGTTTCAGCCACGAGCCGACAGACATGCCGCACCGCCTTCAGGCAATGGGCAAAGGCCCTACTTCTTGGCTCGCTCGACGCGGCGTTCCTTGAGGCGGACTGCCTTGCCGGTCCGTTCGCGGAGATAGAAGAGTTTCGCTCGGCGGGTGACACCACTGCGCTTGACCTCCACCTTCGCGACGCGAGGCGAGTGCAGTGGAAACTTCCGTTCGACGCCCTCCCCGGCCACGATCCGGCGGACGGTGAACATCTCACGAGAACCGGAACCGTTGCGGGCGATCACGACGCCCGAGAAAACCTGGATACGTTCCTTCTCGCCTTCGAGAATCTTCGTGTGCACGTCGACTGTGTCGCCGATTTCGAATTCGGGCGGACTTTCCTTCAGACTGGTGGCTTCGACGCTCTTGAGAAGTTCTTGGCTCATGGCTTGGGTTCCTGCTTAGGGCTATCTGTGTGTTCCAGCAGATCGCCGCGTCGCTCGCGGGTCCGCTCAAGACTGTTTTGTTCACGCCATTTGGCGATCGCTGTGTGATCTCCGCTGAGCAGCACCTCGGGAACTTCGAGCCCTCGAAATTCTCGCGGCCGCGTGTATTGGGCGTGCTCCAGTAACCGTTTGTTTTCTGGATAGGGACCGCTGGAAAACGAATCCAGCCGGCTACTGTTCTCGTCTCCCAACACGTCGGGCACCAGTCGAATCACCGTGTCGATCAGCGTCATCGCGGCAACTTCGCCGCCGTTGAGCACAAAATCGCCCACCGAGACTTCGTCTGGCTCGAGCAGGTCGCTCACGCGTTGGTCGAAGCCCTCGTATCTGCCACAGAGCAACAAGAGTCGTTTGTGGGTGGCGAGTTCTTCGACCAGGGTTTGGTTCAGTTGTCTTCCTTGAGGGGTGAGCAGCACCACGTGTCCGGTCTGCTGGTCACGTCCTTGTACGTCTTCGACTGCCTCGACGACCGGTTCCGGCTTGATGACCATCCCGGGTCCGCCGCCAAAGGGGCGATCGTCAACGCATTTGTGTTTGTCTCGGCTCCAGTCGCGAATATTGTGTAGGTGAATGGAAACCAGTGAACGTTCGATGGCGAGCTTCAGCAAGCTCTGGGTCATGTAGCCCGAGAAAATCTCGGGGAACAGCGTCAGCACATCGAATCGCATGTGGCCACTATCTTCACTCGGGGCCTACTCTTCAGCTTTTGGAGCTTCCTCCTCCGCGGCTGGTTCTTCAGCAGCGGCCGCTTCCGCCGGTGCTTCGCTCGTCTCTGGCGAAGCGGAATCGGCAGACTCTTCGGCTGGTTTCTCAGCCGCTTCTTCTGCGGGTTTCGCTTCGGACTCGGCCGAGGCACTCTCCTCGGGTTTGTCTTCTTCGGGCTTCTTGGGGAGCGAAGCGGGTGCGCCCGGATCAGGAATGGCTTTAGGTGCCGCCAATTCTTCCAGGGCTGCTTTTTGTTTGTCCAGATGAGTGCCGTCGGTGCCGTACTTCTTGATGAGTACCGCGACTTTCTCGGACGGCTGCGCGCCAACGCTCAGCCAGTAGTCGATCCGCTCGGCGTTGAGGATCGCCCGGGCGTCGGTATTCTGGACGCTGGTGTCGTAGGTGCCCAGTTCCTCCAGGGCACGGCCATCGCGCGGTGCTTTGCCGTCGAACGCACATACTCGATAGTAGGGCCGATGGGTACGACCCATCTTCTTTAAACGAAGCTTGACTGCCACGAATCTCTCCTAAGATCTGCTAACGCATACCGGCCTGGAAGGGCCTCAATCGAATCGCCCATTCTTGCAGATTTAGGGGCCTTCCGGAAGCCCCCTACAGGCCGCAAAACCTGCCAAAATTAGGCCGCATCGCCGTCCTTGCCGTCTTCCTCGTCGCGTGGTTTGTTCCGCTTGTTACGCTCTTCCCGCTTGCGGCGGCGCATCTCCTTCTCACGCTCTTTCTTGAGCTTTGCCCGCTCTTTTGGGCTCAGGCGTTTGCCCGTGCCTTGTTTCTTCTTGGAGAGCTGGGCGTTGGGGTCGGACATGCCAGCTTGCATTTCCCGCACCATCTTCATCCGCTCTCGCACACCTTTGCCGGCCATCTGGGTCATCATGGTCGCCATCGCATCGAACTGCTTCACCAGGTCGTTGACCTCGTGCGGCTCGACACCTGAGCCCGCCGCGATGCGCCGCCGCCGGCTTTGGTCGATCGTCTTCATCGGGTTGCGGCGCTCGTCGGGCGTCATCGAATCGATGATTCCAAACAGCCGCTTCATGTCCTGCTCAGGGTCCATGTCGCCCATCATGTCGGTCAAGCCGCCCATGCCGGGGATCATGCCCATCACCTTTTGCAGCGGGCCAAGCTTGTTGATCTGCTTGAGCTGTTTCTTGAAGTCGTCGAGCGTGAACTCGCCTTTCTTCATTCGCTCTTCTTGGGCGAGCATCTCGTCTTGGTCGAACTCGCGCTGCGCTTTTTCGACCAACGACAAGATGTCGCCCTGACCCAGAATCCGACCGGCCATACGGTCGGGATGGAACTCTTCCAAAGCGTCCAGGTGCTCGCCGGTGCCGATAAATTTGATCGGTACGCCGGTCACCTGCTTGACGGAGATCGCAGCACCACCGCGGGCGTCGCCGTCGAGCTTGGTCATGATCACGCCGTCGAGTTCCAACGCCTCGTTGAACGCCTTGGCGCTATTGACCGCGTCCTGGCCGGTCATGCCGTCCACGACGAGATAGACTTGCTGCGGATTGCAGCGTCGGTCGATCTTCTCGAGTTGCTGCATCAGTTCGTCGTCGACGTGCAGCCGGCCGGCCGTATCGAGAATTACCGTGTCGGCACCCAGCTGCTTCGCCTGCTTGACGGCCGCGTTGCAGACTTTTACGGGGTCTTTTTCCTGGCGGTCGGAATAGACATCGACGCCCAACTGCTCGCCGAGCACGTGCAACTGATCGATGGCGGCCGGACGTTGCAAGTCAGCGGCAACCAGCAGGGGCTTGCGTCCCGCGTCTTTGAGCATCCGCGAGAGTTTGCCGCAGCTGGTCGTTTTTCCCGAACCCTGCAGACCGCACATCATCAGCACGGTCACGTCGCCCTTGCCCTGCAAGTGTAGCGAGTGATCGACCGGACCCATCAGATTGATCAGTTCCTGATGGACGATGCCGACGATCTGCTCGCTGGGATTAAGGGCCTTGAGCACGCGCTCGCCGAGGGCTTGCTCCGTGACGCGGCTCATGAACTCTCGGACGACCGGGAAGCTGACGTCCGCCTCGAGCAGCGACTTCTCGACCAGTTTCAGGCCGTCGCGCATGTTGGACTCGGACAGCTTGCCCTGACCACGTAGCGACTTGAAGGCACTGGATAGACCGTCTTGGAGGGCCTCAAACATCGGTGGGCGAATCCTATCGCGGGGACAAAAAATGGGTGCGAAACCGCGATTCTAACGCATTTTCCCGCTCACGGGCAATCCAGTCGGTTTCGAGGACGGGCTGACACCAGCGGCCACTCGTTCGTCAGAACCGTCACGATCAAGCTGATCCCCAGAATTCCCCATTTGTCGGGTTGGTCAGCCGTGCGTCGAGTGGACAGCCACAGGAACGTAACCAATGAAGTAGTAGGGGACTCCTCACGTTCCTCCCGACAGCCAGCGTCCGCGCCGAAAACGCAGCAGAGGACAACACCATGACCAACCAAGTCTTTCCGACTGAAGTCAGCACGATTTCACCGCCACCGAGCCTCCTGCCTCCGGCGATCCCCAAGTCTGAGCGTGGAGGCGCTCCGCCAGTGAAATTCGTTCCCGTCGAGCCTCAGTCATTCGAGGAATCGGGCCTCGAATCCGAGGACTTGCAGGCGCTGATTCTCAAGCTGTTGGTCAACCGCGCAACAATGACCAGTCGTGGGCTGTCGGAAACCGTTCAGCTACCCCGTCCCCTGGTGACCGAAGCGCTGGAACAGCTACGCACCGAACTATTGATCTCGATCAAAGGTTCTGCCGGCCTGGAAGACTACCACTACCAGCTGACCGAAGCCGGTTTCGAGCGGGCTCGGCGTCTGCTCAAGCAATGCAGCTACGCGGGCGTAGCGCCCGTGCCACTGGAGACCTACATCGACGCGATGCAGCGGCAGTCGTTGCAAAACAGCCGGCTGGCGTTTGAAGACCTGCAGGCGACGTTCAAAAACTTGCGGCTCGACCCGACGCTCGTTAGTCAACTTGGCCAGGCGATCAACGACGGTCGCGGACTGTTTCTGTATGGCCCCCCCGGAAACGGCAAGACAAGCGTGTCAGAGCTGGTGGTCAGTTCGTTTGGTGAATTCGTTTGGATTCCGCACACGATCACCATCGACGGCGAGCTAATTCGCCTTTACGACCCGCGTAGTCACGAAGCGGTCGACGCCGAGGGGCTGAAACAGGTCAGCTATGACCGACGGTGGATTCTGATTCACCGTCCCACGATCGTCGTCGGCGGCGAATTGACAATGGAGCAACTCGACCTGCAGTTCAACGACATGACCGGCATCTGCGAGGCACCGGTTCAAATGCGTGCCAACTGCGGAGCCTTGGTGATCGACGACTTTGGTCGGCAACGGATGCCCACGTCGGAGCTGCTGAATCGATTAATCGTGCCGATGGAAAAGCACCACGACTTTCTCAACCTTGCTAGCGGCCGACAACTGTCCGTGCCGTTTGACATGCTGTTGGTGTTCTCCACGAACCTGGAGCCGAGCGACTTGGTCGACGAGGCCTTCCTGCGACGCATCCCGTACAAAATCGAAGTCAACAGCCCCGACGAAGCAGAATTTGCGAGCCTGTTTGTCGAACTGGCACAGGACTTGGGCTGCGAGTGCGACGCGCAAGCGGTCGCCTACCTGCTGGAGACCCATTACGCGAAGGCCAACCGGCCCTTGCGTTATTGCCATCCCCGCGATTTGCTGCGGCAGGTTCGCAATTTTTGCGAATTCCATGGTCGCGCGTTCGAAGTGAGCCGTGAAACGATTGACGTTGCCGTGCGGAACTACTTCGCGGGACTGTAGTTCGTACGCGATCGGCGATTGCCGGAACCCGACTGAGCGACTATGATGACGCATCTCGGGGCGTGGCGCAGTCTGGCTAGCGCACCTGGTTTGGGACCAGGGGGTCGGAGGTTCGAATCCTCTCGCCCCGACTTGTTGTAAGTTGCTGTCGAATAAGCCCTTGTGCTGACCGCTCTAAGGTCAGCGGGCGACTTTCAGAATCGACTACGTATCCGATTCGAATACGTGTGGAATAACTGAAGATTCACACAGCCAAGGTGTCGCGGCGTCATTCTGACGCACGTGTTCCCAAGTCCTGGAAGGGAATTCGCTGCACGTTGCGTTTGTGACGGCCATCGGTGCGGCAATTGGGCGCGAGGCGAACGGATGAAAACAGCCTTCTGCAGAATGAGAGAATGGCGCGAAAGCGAGCGCCGAATGATTGAATTGACACGTATTTTTCGAGCGGCTGAATGGTTAGGGCGGCCATTCAAAATTGGTCATACGCAGATCAATCGCGACAAAGGGAACCTGCGGCGACTATCGATGCTGCCAACTAAACCGGACAGAGTTCAGAACTAGCGGCTGCGTCGCACCACGGCAGGCACGATGCCGATTGGCACCAGGGTGGCGGTGGTGGGTTCGGGGATGACCGTCAGCGATGTTAGCTGGAAATTGAAAGCCCTTGAAACGCTCGGAGATAAGAAAGAAAGTCGGATCTGGGCACTGTCTGCGATGGGCGTGCGATCTGGGTTGTCCAGGAAGGGGGTCAAGTCTGGCGGAACCTCAGACAATTGAACGGAATCTAATGCCGTTTGATCGGCATCCATAAGGAAGAGATCAAAATCCTGCAGCTGCAGGTCTTCCCCTCGTGTTGTTGGAATCGATAGTCCTCCCACGGTGGCAGATACGAAATAGTAGTCCATCAGAAAGGTCTGCTTGGGGCGCACAATCGAACCGCCGATAATGGAAACAAGCCCTGGAGCACCGACTGTGATACTGCCGTTATCACCATGTCCAGAGCCAAACTCCTCCAGTGTCATTGAGATACTCGTCACCGCGCCATCGTATTGCCATGCGTTGCTTTGAATGGCAGTTGCGGTTGGGTTCGCGCACGTGTCGAAGGTGTACGTTCCGGTTAGTCGTTGCCCCAATGGGACAGGGAAAGCCCAGTACGGTTCGACTGTGTTGACTGCTTCAAAAGTGAATGTGATAAGTCCTGCGGACGCGATTGTTGAAATACAAGGAAGAACAGCAATCGAGAAAAATAACACTACTCGAATCTGCATGAACATCCCCGGCACTATGAGGTTATGGAATCGCCTACCACGATGAGTATAGCAGGCGAACTGCCGGATGGTCAAAACAGCCGCCAATGTACTTGGGGTATAAATATGATTAAGAAGACTCAAGGGTTTTCCTGCTAATACGAAGTAGTGTCGATCGTGTTTGCATAAGTGAATAGTTGCGGCCGTATCCGATGAAAAATGGATCTGTCGACGGTTGGCAGCGCAGCTTGCTGCGACTGAAGCTTCGATCGTCAGGCCTATTGCGCTAGGAACAACGGTCGGTTGGAGTGTTGCACGGCGTGCAGCATGGTTTCGCCGAAGATTCTCCGTAGCAGCAGGCTCTTATTGCTGTTGCCCATGACGATCAGATCGGCTTTCCAATCGCGGGCATACGGGAGCAGACTCATCTTCGCCCCGGAGGCCTTGTAATCGGAGTCCACGCAGTATCCGTGTGACTTCAGATAAGCTACCGCGTGGCGTAGCAGTGCCCGCGCCGAATCCACGTCGTGCTCGAACGTGACGACCCGGGTCTGCGCGTCTGGCCACAACCGCAACTGAGCAAAACGTTTCATCGCCTTGGCCGATTCCATCGACCCGCTGTACGAGACGAGCACCCTGTCGATTTTCGCGTGCTGCGGGGCGACGGTTATCAGGGGGCGTACTCCTGCTTGAACCAGGCGGACGAGTTCCGCGGGCGGTTCGTCGATCACTCCGTGCTCGAACAGATGTCCGAGTCCGCACACGATTATGTCGTGATAGCGCGCCCAGTGCGCCATGCACTGATAGGGTTCGCCTTCCGCTCGATACATGGTGTAAGGAACCTCGGCGAGCGTGGCCGCATCTTTGAAGTCTGCGATGACCTTGTCAATGATTCGAGTGGCCTTGGCGAGCCGGTGCTCGCGCAACTCGGCCGCCACCATGCCGGCACCTACCGGAACTGGTCCGGTGGCAGCCAATCGGTCGGTGTCAAAAATGCACAGGCCCGTCAGCGAGGCCTGTTGCGTGCGTGCCAAGTCGATGGCGAGCTCCGTGGCGGCCGAAGCATATTGTTGGTCTCCCAGACCTACAAGGATGCGACGAATCATGTCAGTTCTTCCTCTCTCAAATTGGTGGCACCACCGACACTACCGCAGTACCAAAACGGGGCAGGGTGCCAAGCGGACGACACGCTCGGCAACCGAGCCGATCAGCAATCGCGTCAGTCCTGTTCGTCCATGCGAAGGCATGATGATTGCGCCAACGTCTAAGTCCTTCGCGTACTCAGTAATCCGTTGGCCCGGGTCGCCGAACGCGACGTGGAATTGCAAGCCTTGGTAGCGTTCGTCAGCAAATTTCTTTCGGAAAAAGTCATGCACGTTCTCTCCGCGAAACTCCTCTGAGAGATTCCCCCAAGTGACCGCTGGAGAAATGACGGACACATCCGGATCAACGTGCATGACGTGGACCAGGTAAGGCTCTGTCGCGAGTTCTAAAGCTGTCTGGATCGCGTGCTCTGAGGTCTCACCAAAGTCAATCGGAACGAGCAGTTTCTTGCTTGTAAAACAGCTCATGATTTATCACTTCCGCTTGGACTCAACGTTCCAACGTTACCAGCATCTTGAGCACGTCCGATGCGCTCAGTACGCCGACGGGCCGTCCATCCAGGTCGACGACGATCAGCCGATGGATATCTGCCGTAACCATGTACTTGGCCGCCTCGACGACCGCACGGTCAGCGGGTACGGTTTGCACAGCGGTCGACATATGGTGACCGACCAGGTCGTCGTCCGCGGGCTCGATGTGAAGGGTCTTTTCCGGCCCTTCACGGGCAACGACGAAGTCATCTCCACATTCATCGTTGGAATGATTCAACCAGCGCCGTACGAGATCGGAATTGCTCAGCACACCGACGCACTTTCCCATTTCGTCCACGACCGGCAGCCCACTGATTCCGTGCTCAACTAGCACACGAGCAGCTTCGCACACCGAAGCGTTCTTGGAGATTGTGTGGACTTCACTCGTCATGAAGTCCTGAATCGGTTGCTCGTCTAAGTTGGCGCTGTTCATCTGTCAGCCCCACTTTCTCGGCTAGCTGCGCTGCCCACAATTTGTAAGCACCCTCCAAGGCACCCTCCAAGGCACGCGACAGCCTAGGCCCCTGCACTTGGCGGCATCATGTCTTTAGTGCAAGCTGAACTTGGTTCGCGGCGGCGAATGGCTTCTGGGTTGCGACGTCTCGGTGGCCTCGTCCTCCTCGTCCAATTCCATCGGAGATTTGACAGTCAGAACCGGGCACGCTGCTCTGCGCAACACGCCTTCCGCCACACTACCCAACAGCACGCGCGATACGCCCGTGCGTCCATGGGTACCCATCACGATCAATTCCACTTTCTCTCGATCTGCGAATGCAACGATCTCGTTGACCTCGTTACCCGTCACGTAGTGTCGCTGCACGTCGATCCCAGGTCGTGTCGGCTTTACCTCGTCCAATCGCCCTCGCATTTCGTTTTCCAACTGAGCGGGGAATTCAGGAACGTAGGCTAGGCCGCCGTACCCAGCCAGATAAGCGGGAGAATCGTCTGCCACGTGCACGATATGCAGTGTGGCACCAGTCTCGGCAGCAAGCACCGATGCGTAGCTCAGCGCCGCGTCACTTGATTCGGAAAAATCGGTCGGAAACATGATTGAGTTGAGTTTCATCGCTGGCTCCTTTCTTGGCCTGCTGTTATGTCGGAGGCGACCCTTGAACGACCAACGATCAAAGCCGCACTAGTGAATACGGCAATCGGTGTGCCAATCGAAATTGCGAACAGCGTGCGTAAGGAAGCAGAATCTCCTGCCAATCCAGCCTGTCTCGTTTCATCCACCGGGGGCACTGAGCTATTTCGCACACCTCGGAGGCGCGCCGCGCCGTGAGTCGTAACCGAAGTTAATCACCGTTGGTGTGGGATCGCATGGTATTGGTAGGAACGTGCTGGGTATTGCTGGCGGACCATCATCGGCACGGCAGTTGCTCAATAATTGCTTGGGTTTGAACCGTGATTGCCCGCGATCGTGAGACGGCGGTAGATGCGGTGTTCAATTCAGCGGAGGACGACCGATGACAACCTATGCTTCGACGCGTGGTGTCGCGCTAGAGCGCGCCTACAAGCACTGGAGAGAACGCGGGGCGTTGCTGGAATTACCCAGCACACAGCCGACCGCACCACCGCTGACGATTGCCATCAGTCGCGAAACCGGCGCGGGCGGTACTTCCATCGCCGAAGAAATCGCGGCAGAACTAGGCTGGCCGCTCTACGATCGCGAACTTGTAGCGCAGATTGCCGAAGATACTGGAGTCCACACGGAACTGCTGGAAAAATTGGATGAAAAGAAGCCGAATTGGCTGACGGATTGCCTAGAGGGGTTTTCGGATCATAAGAACATTAGCGGCGCTGCGTTCGCAATCCGGCTACGCAAGATTCTGTTTGCGCTCTATTGCCATGGAAATTGCGTGATTGTCGGACGTGGAGCGGCACAGATTCTGCCCCCGAAGCATACGCTCCGCGTGCGCTTCGTCGCTCCCAAGAACGCCCGCATCGCACGAATGTCGGAGCTTCTCGACCCAGGTGTAGACGTTGAGCAGGCAGTTCTCCAGTCGGACAAAGATCGCGAATCGTTCGTGAAGAGCTATTTCTTCAAGGATCCCAATTCACATACGGGGTATGATCTGACGCTCGACACTTCGCGATTCTCGCACGCTGGTTGTGCAGAGATCATTCTAAGTGCCATCAAAGCACATCATGAAAACGCCAAAGTTAGTTCCTGAGATCCAACGACTTACTTCGATCTCACTTGCGACTCGCGGCAATCTGCCCAAGAATAGACTCATTATCGTTGTTCCATGGTGAAGCGGGAAATAACTGAACTGGCCCGCCAGAGTTGAAGCTGCGATCACGACGAGTCGGGAAGCCGGGTCGGAGGGTATATGACCGGTAACAGCCGGGAATCGCTTGAATCACTCGAGCGAGAATTTGGTCGAATTCTTGAACAGTCGCTGGACGAACTCTTCATCTACGATGCCCAATCGCTCGAATTCGTCCAAGTGAACCGTGGGGCGCGAGAGAACCTGGGTTACTCATTAGCGGAACTTCGTAAACTGACCCCGGTCGACATCGAGCCCGAGTTTTCTCGGAGCACATTCGAGGCCTTGGTCCTCCCACTGCGTGAGGGAACTGAGAAGTTGCTATGCTACAACACAGCCCACCAGCGCAAGGATGGGTCGCACTATCAGGTCGAAGCGCGTCTGCAATTAGCCACATTTCACGGCACTCCGGTATTTATCGCGAGCGTGCGCGATACGACGGAACGTCTGCAGGCCGAGGAAGAACTGCGCGTCCGCGATCGTGCGATCGAATCGGTGGGGGTGGGGGTCGTCATCACCGATGCCACCGACCCCAATATGCCGATCGTCTACTGCAATCATGCCTTCGAACAAATCACAGGCTACCATAAGCGGGAAGTGATCGGTCGCAATTGTCGATTTCTCCAGCAAGATGATCGCAATCAAGAAGCGCGCCACGCAATTCGCGAATCCGTTCAACAAGGTCGCAAGTGTCAGACGCTGATCCGAAATTATCGCAAGGATGGCAAGCTGTTTTGGAATAAGCTGACCATCTCGCCGGTGAAGGACCAAGATGGATCGATTACGCATTTTGTCGGCCTAACCGACGATGTGACGGCGCGGATCGAAGCAGAAGACGATAAGCGGGACCGCGAGGTACGACTGGCGGCAATTCTCGACACGGCCGTGGAAGCAATTATCACGATCGATGAACGTGGTGTTTGCGAGGCGTTCAACATTGCCGCCGAGCAGATGTTTGGTTACTCGGCCGACGAAGTCATCGGCAAGAATATCTCCCTGCTGATGCCTTCGCCCTATCGCGAAGAGCACGACGGGTACATCGCCACCTATCTGGAGACACGGGTCAAGAAAATCATAGGCGTGGGACGAGAGGTCGTCGGACGACGCAAAGACGGCACCGAGTTTCCCATCCATTTGGCGGTGAGCGAAGTGCGACTGAAGGATCGACTTCTGTTTACCGGATTCGTACAAGACATCAGCCAACGCAAAGCCGATCAGCAGCGGCTCGTGCAGGCAGAACGTCTGGCAGTGCTAGGCGAGGCGATGGCCAGGCTGGCTCACGAGGCGAGGAATTCTCTGCAGCGCATTCAGATTGCGGTGGAAACTGCACGTATCTGTTGCACCTCGAATCAAGCATTGGATTCGCAGCTCGACTCAATTGAGAATGCCACCGAGGGCTTAGATGCGTTGCTGGAAGAGCTTCGCAACTATGCCGCGCCGATGAGCCTCGAGAAGACCGAATGCTCACTGGTGAACATCTGGCGATCCGCATGGCAGGCCATTGAGAGTGCGCGTGAAGGCCGAGAAACTAAGTTGGTGGAAGTCGTTCCAGACGAAGACGCCCGCGTGACAGCAGACCCGTTCCGACTGGGGCAGTTGTTTCGCAATATGTTTGAGAATTCGGTTGCTGCGTGTGACGATCCGGTGGTGGTCGCGATTTCCGTATCTCATGATGAGGAAAATTGGACCATTAAGCTCCGAGACAATGGTCCAGGGCTGACCAGTGAGCAGAAGCAGCGTATATTTGAGCCGTTCTTCACCACAAAAACCAAAGGAACTGGGCTAGGCATGGCGATCGCGCGTCGTATCGTTGAAGCTCATGGCGGTTCTGTAAGCGTGGGCGATTCGCGCTTCCGCGGAGCGGAATTCATCATTACGCTCCCTTCCTAGGCATCTTTGCAAGTCCACCGCCTGGTGAGTAGGCATTGCCTACTGTGTGCCAACTCGCACAGCTTTCGGGCTCCTGAGGCACATTCCTTCGATGGAAGTCTCAAATTCTTAGGATGCGTGGGATTTGGCGCTGTCCGGAGTTGGCAGATCCATAGCATGAGTGTTCACCGGGTCGGCACCGTTGCGAGTGGCACGACAGTTGCAATCGGTATCACTTGGCTGAGGTGGGCAGCAGATCGTAGACGTTGCCGGTGTCAAAGGAGTTGTCCGTATCGGGGGCACTAGTGATGGCCATGGGTGTTATGAAAAACGACTCACGCAGCAACGAAGCAAGTCGTAAGGATAGCAGTCGAGACTCGCCCAGTTGTCCAGTTACCGATGCCCTGCGCAGCAGCCGCTATACTGGGCTGACGCGTGTGCAATGCGAGTTTCGAGCAGGGCAAGCAACTTTGCAGGGTGAGGTGAGCAGCTTCTACCTGAAGCAGCTCGCTCAGGAGATCGCCAAAAAGGTGCAAGGGGTCAAGGTGGTCGAAAACAGGCTGACCGTAAGTCTCGCAAAGCCGTGATCAAGGAGGATGAACGACTGAAGCTGTCAGGCGACCCCTTCGATTTCACTCGGGGTGATGCTGTATTTTTCGATCAATCGATACAGACTGCGCCTGCTGACGCCCAGCACCTTGGCGGAGCGGAGCTTGTTGCCGTTTTCTTGCTGGAGTGCCTGTACCACACGAGCGCGGGTCAACGTCGCCAGATCGATATCTGTATCGGGCAGGGCATGATTCTTTGATTTGAGGCTCCCGAGTACTTCGGGGGGAAGATTCTCTTTTCGCAAGACTTCGTCCTCAGCCAGCATCTTGGCCCGCTCGATGGCGTTGATCAGCTGCCTCACATTCCCGGGCCAAGAGTACTTGTTAATGATCTCCCGACACTCCGGCTCGAATTCCCACCCTCCGCCCGCGCAATGGTCAGCGAGCAACAGACGGTCTCCATCGCGGGCACGCAGCGGCGGGAGCAGGATCGTCATGATATTGATGCGGTAAAAGAGATCTTCGCGAAATCTTTTCGCCTCTACCTCCTGCGCCAAATCGCGGTTAGTGGCAGCTAACAGGCGGACGTCGACGCGACGTTCTTTCAGAGAGCCGACGCGACGGAGCGAGCCATCTTCCAAAACTCTTAGTAGTTTGGGCTGCAGCATCGGCGAGAGTTCGCCGATTTCGTCGACGAACAGGGTCCCGCCGTCTGCCACTTCAAAAAGTCCAGGCTTTGCTGTGCTGGCGCCCGTAAATGCGCCCTTTTCATATCCGAATAACTCGCTTTCCAGCAGCTGTTCAGGAAGCGCCGCGCAGTTAACGACGACCAACGGCTTATCGGCGCGGGCGCTAGACTCGTGGATCGCACGTGCGACCAGCTCCTTGCCTGTGCCACTTTCTCCCTGGATCAAAATCGGTTTGTCGCTCGGTGCTGATCGATCAATCAACCGGAAGACTTCCTTCATCGCCTGTGAATCACCGATCATGTGATGCGTCGGGGCGTGGTGCCTGACCAACTCGCGGAGATGGCGGTTTTCCTTCCGCAGTTTTCCAGCTTCAGCTGCTCTCTGAACAACGGCAGCTAGTTGCTTCATCCGAATGGGTTTGGCCAGAAAATCGTAGGCGCCAAGCTTCATGGCCTCGACGGCTTTCTCAATCGTGCCTTGGCCGGTCAACAGCACAACTTCCGTTTCGGGGCTTTCCTTCTTGATCTTTTCCAGCAGGTCAATTCCAGACATGCCCGGCATCACCATATCCAGAATTGCCACCCCAAACTCGCGGCTTTGCATCCGCTCGTAGGCCGACTCGCCCGAGTCGCCATCTTCGACGGCGTGACCAAGTTGGCGGAAGTAATTGACAAGACCATTGCGCAAGTCGTTGTCATCGTCGACAATCAACAAATCCAGTTTTGAGTCCGACATAATTATCCTAAGCGTACGCAACCTACACGGGACCGCAGTCATACTCATTGTAGCCCATCTAATTGAGCGTTTCCGCCCTGAGGCGTGGAACCGTGCCCTGGCACGGCGAAGACGGGCGATTGGCCGCTGTGAGACTCATATCGCCTGAATTCCTTCGTGACGCCTCAACTGCAACTTGAGTGCCAAGCGACCGACAATGAGAGACCGGCATACCCACGCAGTTTTCTTGCGTTGTCGCCGCAATGGAGAGCTCGAGGATCTACGCACTTTTCATGTCACTTATTCGTGGTCAGTGGCACTGATCTGGCAAGTGCTCGCCATCGAAGTCAGTCGCTCCGCTGCGCCGTCGTGATCCGGTTTACCGAAGTTCGTTGAAGACTTGTGCGAATTCGCACAACCGCACACGGCCATAACTTCACAGTTCCCAAGTCCTGGAGAACAGTCGACAACGTACATCAACATCCAGTCTGCCTTTGGCACAGGCATTGCTCATTTAGCTGCGCTACTTGTCCTTCTGGCATGATTATTTGGGAGCAATGGAGCCATGGTTGATCACGACTACGATCTTGCCTTTGCGGAGCTGATGAAGACTGAACATGACGATCTGTTCCGGACTATTGATCAAGTGAAGGCAGCACTTCATTCAGACAGCTTCCAACGGCACAGCGTTAGCGACAAGTTTGTTCAACTATCGGAATTGATCGAGTCGCATTTCCGACACGAGGAGGCCGGTGGGTACATGCAAGAGGCAGTGGCGCGCGCTCCTCACCTCCGCAAGCGAGCGGCAAAGCTGCAAGAGCAACATGTCGAGCTGCAGGAAGAAATCGACAAGTTGCAACTCCTCGTGCACTCGGGAGTCGAATCAGCTTCTTGGCTGGAGAGAATCATCACCGATTTCGAGTGTTTCGCGATGCGGCTCCGGGAACACGAAGACAACGAGGCTCGGCTTATCCAAGAAGCTTACAACCAAAACATCGGCACCACAGAATAAATGACCGAGATTGGTTGTCCGGCACAATTGCCGCTGCGTTGAGCGGCGCTCAGATTCTCATATTGGGCCAGTAGATGTAACTGTAATTGGCCGCCGTTTGCAATCAATTGTGGGTTCTTCCGCGACAACGCGTTCCGTCGTCGCCTTGGTACGTCCGCCGAGGCTAAGAGCGGTGCGGGCCGCTGTGTCGGACCTTTCGCGCTTCGGTGACTGCCGACAGTCCTACCAGTTCGTTTCGTGCTTAAAAATACGGGGATTGAGAAGGCGGGGGAAGCTCCATGGCGGTCGTCCAGCTCGCCTAACATCCAGAAACAGTTTGGCGTTCGTGTTAACATGGAAAGGAACGATCTGTCTGCCGCTCCCGCACGTAAGACCATGTCCGAATTACTTCGCCCACGCATTCGCCAGCTCGAATTGGTCCCGCTCGAAGAAGGGGACGAGCCCAGCTATGCCCTGAGAGATCCGCACGGGTTTGCCGGTACTGCGGCATTGCCCATGGGTGCCGCGATGCTCGTAACGTTGATGAATGGCCAGCGCACGCTGGGCGAGTTGCAATCAGCGTTCGCTGAGAAGGTGGGGCAACAGATTGCGCTGGCAGACGTGGAACGCGTAGTCCAACAACTCGACGAGCGGATGTTTTTGGACAACGAGAAGTTCGCAGCGCACAAGGCTGCGATTACCGGCGCCTACGATGAACTCGACGTTCGCCCGGCCGCTCATGCGGGAGGCGCCTACCACGGCGAACTGGACGCACTGCAGGCGCAGCTGGCTGACCTGTTCACGTGCGAAGAGGGGCCAGGCTTGTTGCCATGGGAAGGAAACACCAATGGCGAATTTGCCGGCGATGAAGAACGTCGGTTATGCGGCGTGATGAGTCCGCATATCGATCTGCATCGTGGCGGTCCAGCGTTCGCTTGGGCCTACGACCGGATCGTGGCTGAGTCGGATGCCGACGTGTTCGTCATTCTCGGCACGGCCCACACGCCGCTGAAAGGCATGTACAGTGTGTCACGCAAGCACTTCGATACGCCGCTGGGGACGGTGCAGAATGATCGCGAGTTTGTCGAGGACTTGCGTCGGCGATTCGTCGCGCGCGCCGGCGAGCAAGAAGCCCAAAGCGTGTTTCAAGATGAGCTGCCCCATCGTCGCGAGCACTCAATCGAGTTCCAAACGCTGATGTTGCAGTATGTGCTGGGCGAGAAACGCGACTTCGCAATCGTGCCGATTCTAGTAGGGTCATTCCATCCGTTTGTACTTCACAATCGATCTCCCGCCGAATCACCGGTTGTCAACGATTTCACGCAGGCATTGCACGAGACGATCGCCTCGTGCGGAAAAAAAGTCTGCTACATCGCAGGAGTCGATATGGCACATATCGGTCAGCACTTCGGCGATCAAGAGCTACTGGACGACCAGCGGCTCAAGCGTCAGTGGGCAGACGACCAGGTACTGCTCTCGGCGGCTTGTGAAGGCGATACCGAGGGCTGGTTCGTTCACGTCGCTGCTGTGCAGGATCGAAACCGTATTTGCGGTCTGGCGCCGACCTACACCATGCTGCACGCCATGCAGCCGGGACGCGGTGAGATTCTAAGGTACGATCAGGCCGTGGCTGACGATCGGACGTCCTGCGTCAGCTTTGCGAGCGTCGCCTTTTACGAGTAGGCTGACAGGTGCTGAGGCCGTGTGATAAGCTACTAGCGGTGTTACGAACTCGGCCCCAACCTGTCGGTGAAACTCATGAAACATCTCATTCTTGTTTGTTTGGTCACGATTTCGATTTCTTCGCACTCAAACGCGGACCATTGGCCGCAGTGGCGCGGGCCGGAGGGAACCGGTGTGGCGGTCGCTGGTGAGTATCCCGCCAAGTTCTCCGCGGAGGAGAATGTGCTTTGGAAGGTGGAACTCCCCGGTCGAGGCAGCTCGACTCCCGTGATTTGGGATGATCAGATCTTCGTTACCAGCCCGATTGATGGAAAAGATGGAGTCATCTGCTACAATTTCGACGGGAAAGAACTTTGGCGGGAGACCTTTGGTCCCGAGCGTGCCGGAAAGCATCTCAACGGCACGGGCAGCAATCCCTCGCCAGTTACGGACGGCAAGAACGTAGTCGTCTATTACAAGAGCGGTACGGTCGCCTGCTTGACCGTCGATGGCAAGGTGCTTTGGGAGACGAATCTGCAAGAGCGCTACGGCAAGGACACGCTGTGGTGGGATCTTGGCACTTCTCCAATTCTCGCGGCAGGCAGCGCGGTCATTGCCGTGATGCAAGCCGGTGATTCCTATCTCGTAGCATTGGACCTTGAGTCCGGCGATGTGGCCTGGAAACAAGAACGCATGTTCCCCTGCAAGAAGGAGTCGGATCAGAGCTACACGACGCCCCGACTGGTGAAGCTGGACGGTAAGGACGTGATCGTGACTTGGGGAGCCGATCATCTCACTGGGCACGATGCGGTCACGGGCGAATCCTTGTGGGAGTGTGGAGGATTTAATCCTGATGACGAAGCCATGTGGCGCGTCATCGCGTCGCCTGCGGTGGACGGCGAAGTGGCGGTGGTACCGTACGGTCGCGGTGATTTTCTAGCGGCCGTTAGCCTTCAAGGCGCGCAAGGCGACATCACCGATTCACACCGCCTGTGGGAACGCGTTCGCATCGGGACAGACGTTCCAACGCCCGTGCTTCATGGCGACACGGTCCTCTTGCTTACCGACAAGGGCAATGTATGCGGCCTTAGCAAACTCAGCGGCGAAGACCTGTGGAGCGACAAGTTCCCCAGTGCCAGGGCTAAGTACTATGCGTCGCCAACACTGGCCGGCGACCAGCTGTTTTGTGCTCGGGAAGACGGCGTGGTCATGAGTTGCAGATTGGACAACGGATTGCACGATGTCCAGGAAAATGACATGGGCGAGTCGGTCATCGCCACCCCGATCGCGATCCAAAACAAGTTGCTCATCCGCGGCGAAAAGCACTTGTTCCTGGTTGGGGAATAGCGTTGTGTCCGAAAAAGCCGACCGTGGGCAACGCAAGATAGCGACGGTGCGGCCCCTTGTTTGAACATCAACGTCACAAGCCGCCGCGGGAGTTGTCACGACCCCGAGAGCTAGTTTTGGTGTGCGCCCCGATGAGGAGCAACGTCAACCTCTCGCGCATCGCCCGTGGTGCGAGCTGTTGCGGACTGGAGCGAATCGTCTGCACGGGGCAGACGAAGCTTGAACAACGCATTGCTCGTGATGGTGCGGAAACTCTCCTCATCGAAGTGCATCGCACGCTTCCGCCAGTGCTGAAAAAAATGCGGGAGGAAGGCTATCGGTTGGTGGGTCTGGAGCAAGCGAGCGATTCGCACGACTTGCACACCTACGCGTTTCAGCGAAAAACGGCTCTGGTGATCGGTAATGAGCGCACTGGGCTCACTCCCGAGCTATTGGAGTTGCTCGACGACGTCGTAGAAATTCCCGTCTGGGGGATGCCTTACAGCTACAATGTTGCCACCGCTACGGTGATGACGTTGTACGAATACTGCCGGCAGTACCCGGATGGGTGAATCAGGATGCACTGTCGGGAGTACTACGCCAAGCAGCCACCGCAACGAGAACCCAACCGACGATAAACGATAAACCACCCAGGGGCACGACCGCGCCAAGTTTGCTCCAGTCGTCGGACAGAAAGGTCATCGCGTAAAGTGATCCGCTAAACAAGGCAATGCCGAGCGGAAAGGCGATCCTTGCTGCACGCGACGTTGAAACCTGCGAAACGACCATCAGGCCGAGTGCATGGTAGAGATGGTACTTCACGCCCGTCTCGAACCATTCTAAACGCTGCCGCAGCTCGGCTTCGTAACCGAGCTGCAGCAGGCGGTCTTCAAGTCCGTGGGCACCGAACGCTCCCAGCCCGACTCCCGCGGCCGCCAGCAACGCTCCGAGTGCGAGAGTGTGGCGGCTTGACATGAGGGGGCTTTCTGACGGTGCTTATTCGGCGGCAATACCTAGTCGTTCCTCTTCTTCTTCTTGAATGATGATATGTGGCGTGACCATCATCATCAAGCTGTCGGTTTCACGTCCGATACCAACGTTGCGGAACAAACGGTCGATGTACGGCACTTTTGCCAACAATGGCACACCGAACTCGTTGCGACCTTCACGCAGCCGCTTAATACCGCCGAGCAGCACGGTACCACCGTCGGGCACGCTGACCGTGGTGGCGACCGAGATCACTTCGAACGTCGGCAGCTGTACGGTCGTACCGCTGGTGACGACGTTGTTGGTGGCTTGGTCGTTTTCGTTCGTGCCATCTCCGTCGGCATCTGTCGTATTGCTTGAGGTGCTGGTTGTCGTGCTGCCCTCGAATGTGAAGGTATCGACGTTGCCGATCTGGCTGAAGAACGGCACCAGAGTCAGCCGCACATAACGGCGATCGTCAGACACGACTGCCTGTACCGTCATCATCGTACCCTCAGACAACACGACAATCACAGGCTGCTGAGCCGCTGCGAACTCACCCACAACCGGGATCACGCTGATCACGAACGGCGTAAAGGCGGTGTCGACGACAATCGCTTGCTGGCCATTGAAGAGTGTCACCTTCGGAGCCTGCAACACATTCGCCCGAGTATCGCCCTGGGAAGCATTGATCAGGAAGAAGGCTTCGATATCGCTCAGGATGGCAAAGCCGAATTCACCAATCGGCGTGGCCGCATTCGGACCGCCAAACTGTGGTGTCGTTAATCCAAAGCTGGAGTTTCGGAACGGCACGTCCAGGTCGACACTAAATTCTGGCAGTGCATCTGTAATCCCAGTGGTGCCACTGGTAATACCCACGGTCGCACTTGGTCGTGTTGGTTCGAAGGTAGCGCCGTCGTTGACGAGATCCCGGACTCCGGCACCTCCGCCATCTTCAATATTGAAGTCAAAGTCGATACCAATTCGCTCGAAGAAGCTATCCGTGAGACGAATAAATCGAACTTCGATCGTGACCTGGAGATCTTGCAGTCGACGCAACTGCTCAAGCAAATCTGCAATTTGCTCGTGCACGCGTTGCGTCTGGCTGATCACAAGACTCAAGTTGTTCGGGAACGGCTGAATTTCGCCATCGCCCGTTCCGTTTTCCATCCAACTATCATGCTCAACCGTCGAGACGATCAAATCGATTAGGGAGTCGAAGTCAGCCGCCGCTGCGCCACCAAGGCCACCCGGTCCGGCGCTCAACGGCGGCGTTCCGGCACCACCCGTGTTGGGAATGCCCGAACCTAGCGGTTGCTGCAACACGTTGGGATCGGCAGCCGGAAGGCCATCAAGTGCAGCCTGACCCGGCACGTAGGCCACCGGTCCGGAACCCACACGGCGGATATTGGGCAAAGCTTCGTAGGCGTCGTTAATCAGCCCTTGAAGTCCCATGTTGTTGGTCGGGACGAAGTTGGGGATTGGCACGACCAAGTCCGCAACGTTGTATACTTCGACCTTCAAATCACCGTCGCGAAGCTGCTCGCTGGTGACTTTGAGGACTTCGTTCTTGATCACGTACGTGAGGTGCAGCGGTTCAAGGATCAGGTTGAGAGCGCTCTCCAAGGAGATTTCTTGCCCCAAGTCCAGACTGACCGGCGTGTCGCTGCGCACACCCTCTTGGCCCAAGCCACGTGGATCAAGGTAGATGTTGACCCCTGTCAACTCAGACAAGCTCTGCACCACGTCAGCTAGTGCCATGCTATCGTAGTTCGGCAGAATCTGCGTGCGGAGCTTCTGCTGAATCTCCAGTTCTTTCGCGGTACGGCGCCCGCGTCGGTCGCTGGAGCCCGGGCGGCCCTTGACGAGTTCCTCCCAGTACTTAGGGTCGAACGTCATGGGAGTATTCATCTTCAGCAACGTATCAGCCGACGTCTCGCGAATATTGGCGAACGATTCGTATACACCGGCTTCTGACATCTGCGCGATCTCTTCATTCAGAATCGAGCGGCGGATGAACTTGGCGTTCTCCCACAGTTGCTTGGCAACTGGTTCATTTGGAGCCATTTCGTAGGCACGCTTCGCGATCACTTCCGCCTCGGCGTAACGCTGTTCGTCACGCAAGGTATTAAACTGATCAATCAGTTCGGCGAGGCGAATTTGAACTTGCTTTCTCACTTCGCGCTTCCGCTCGATGTCATCCATCACGGCCTTGTTGGCACGGTCCAGTTCAATTTCGGCACCGTGATCGCGAATAAACCGCTCTGTCTCGGCAATGCTAAGATCCAGACGACGCATCAGCTGCGTCTTCATGCCCTCATCCAGTTCCGACTTCTGGACACGCTCACCAGCATCCTTCAGCAGCGTCAGTGCGCCTTGAGGATCGGTCGCGCGGAGACGGGCAGCTTCGCCCTGCTGTTTGCCAACTTCGGCAGACATCTGTCGCGCGATCACGGCTTGGCCGGAGGACGCGGCATTCAGCAGCGATCCGTTACTGGCACCGGGCGCCGCGGCACTATTACCGGGCGTGAGCATTTGCAAGTGATCTTGCAGCCGTTGCTGACTGACGATGTCGAGTTCGTTTCGCCGCGCGTAGGCGGCGCGAAACATCTCCAATGCTGCATTTCGGTCGCCCTTGCGAAGAGCATTCTCGCCACCTTGAAGCATCTGGAATGCGTCACCTGGTTGCGGTAGCAATTCCGCCGCGGCAGGCAGCGGAGTGAGTTTCCCTGCAGGGGCTTGTGCGACGCGAGCGCCAGACAGACTTGGCGAATTGGTACCGGGGACGGTCAAGTCGACAGGAACGGCTTCGAGGGCAGTTGCCTGCTGGATTTGTGTCGGTGCTGTTCCCGGGATCGTCGCAGGCTGGTTACTCGGCTGCAAAGCAATTGCTTGCTGCACGACTTGCTTGCTGGCCGGATTCTGGAGGCCGTTTGTTGGCGGTACACCCACGTGTTCTGGCGGAAGCACAGTCGGTCCGGTTTGGCCGGGACTCGCAGTCTTGGGCAAGGTGGCTACTGGCTCCGCGGCCGTATTCTTGGCCGGCTGGATTTGTTGCTTGAATGGATCCTGTTTGGCCGCGGAAGTGTTGCCATATCTCGGCCCAGTCAGCGAAGCTTGCTGTGCCGTTGCTGCACCCTGACTGGCCGCAGGTGATTTGCTTGCAAGCTGTTGCAGGTCGCGACGCACCTTGGCGGGTGTGTCACCGAAGTTCAATACCGGGTATTTCACCTTGGCACTTTCAGCCTTGCGAAGTAGACCCTCAGCTTCTGGCAGCTTGCCAGCGGCCATCGCTTGCCGAGCTTGTCCCAGCAATTTATCGACCTCCGCGCGAGTGAGCGGCGCTTCGGCAGCTGGTTTTTCGACGGTCTTGGCGGCCGATTCCTCAGCGCTTGCCGTAGACAGATTGTTGAGACAGGCCAACATCATGGCAGACATTAGCACAGAACGACGACGTGTTTGATTCGTGGACCAGTTCAACGCAACTCTCCTTAGGAGGCCTGAAGTAAGATTCGGCTTAGCCTCTCGACGCTAAAACAGTAGATGGTTTCATCAACTGACACGTATGTTTGACAAGTCTGATGGATCCTGCAGTCCATCCCTAACGGCACAAAATTCGGCGGTTGAACATATTTCTCCCCGCCTCTCCTCCACCTCTGCAGGAAACGAGAGGGGGTTAAATACTGGCCCGCTTGGTTCGCGTCAATACCATTACAAATCATCTTGGAAAATTTTCACTCAGTTGAATCGAGCCTCGGCAGAATTGGTCTTTAGCTAGCACTTCCAAACGGACACGCAACCACACCGATTGCTTCCCTGACCGACGTGGGGCTTACCAGATAGGGAACGCCGGAATGCTCACTCATCGGGTAGGTATCAAGGCTGAACAATAGATGCCATGAGACGGAGTTGTAATTCTCACAAGTCACCCGATTGGCTCATCAGAGCGGCAGCAGCATTCTTCTGCAGATAATTTGGCGAAACGAGATCCACCAGCGCGCGTGTGAATCCTACGACCGGGCCGTTACCTCGTGCGCGACCGTAACAGGTGGACGAATCTTCGAGCCTTCGCTAGTGGCCGCTGATCGGGCTCACAGACCTCGCTTCGACTGTGCCGTTTCTCTGTGAGGGTAGATCTCGTCGCAAATTGCCGAACAGTGGCCGATCTCGAACTGACATCCGCGTCCTCGGAAGCCCAGACGCGGTAGACGGTCGGCCCAAATCTGATAAGATGTTGAACTTCGTGGCGTCGCATTCGGCCGAGTCGAATCTTGCTGTGAGAACCGCGAAGGCTGCACGCGGTGTCACGATCACTAGTCCCTCCCGAAATCTGGGATGACCAAGCCGGAGTGGCGGAATTGGCAGACGCGCTGGATTCAAAATCCAGTGGCCGCAAGGTCGTGTGGGTTCGAGTCCCACCTCCGGTACTCGCAAATGTTGCGTTCTCGCTCGTCGAAGGGCCGATGATGACAACCTTCTGGATGATGCCACTTCTCTGGGGTACGATCGGTTAGCGGTGTTGGTAGCTAGTTCGGCGCTGACCGACTGGTCGGCCGCACAGAGCCGCCGTGTCCCACCGGCGATCAATCAGATTGGCCTCGGCAGCCTTCTTACCCTGAGTGGCCTCGTTCAATTGCCTCCTCTATGCTGCGCGATCGGATCGGCATCGGTTGCGCCGTAAAACGTCGAGATGAAGGGGAATTCACTCTGTGCTAACCAATCCTTAACAGACGGGGCCTAAGCTGCTCCATCTAGTGTTTTTGGATCGCGGCTTTCCCGTGAGGCAGTTCACCGTAGAGTCGCTCGTCCTCAACATCGCCACCATTCGATTTGGAGTTAGCTCATGAGTCGCACCAGGGTTTTCGCGTCGATATGCGAAGCAGTCCGTGTTCTAGTATTAGGCGTAGCTGCGCTTCTCTTTCCGATAAGTGCCGCGTCGGCAGTAGTTATAGAGGTCAATCCTCCAGTCACAACTGGTGACGTTGACGAGTTCGCGATCTCACCCGATGGCTCGCAGATCGCCTTTGTGGGATCGTTGGACAACGGCCTTGGCGATCAAGTTTATCTGATTCCTATCGGCGGCGGTGACGCGACGAGACTGAGTCCCGATGGTGTGGGCGACGTGGACGGCGGGATTGTATTCACGCCAGACGGCACAGGTGTCGTGGCCCGCTACGGTGGCGGTCCCGGTAATATCGACAACCAGATGTACCTCATGCCGACCGATGGCTCGAAGACGGCGGCTCAGCTTACCTTCAATAGCACGAACGTGTTTGACCCGATGGTCAGCGCAGACGGCAATACCTTGTTCTACACGGACGCGCGTGACGATGGTTTCGACGATCTGGACGATCTAGTCTTCGCCACCTCAATTCCCAATGCTGCGGCGATGCCGGCACCGACGCTCATTACGCCAGACGATGTTGCGGAGATTGACACTGCTGGTTATGCGTTGGTCGGATCGGATGTCGTCTTTGCAGGCAGTCTGCCCGGCGAGGGTGAGACACGATTCTATCGGACGCCTGCCGACGGCAGCGGAACGCCAACCGAGATTTTGGTGTCGAATTTCCCACTTGCCGACGCCGACATCGACGAGATGATGGTCACTCCGGATGGACAAATGATCATATTCGTCGGTGATTTGACGACCGACGGCGTCGATGAACTGTACAGCATGCCAATCGGTGGCGGAACGGCGACTCAACTACTGCCTGGTATTCAAAGCTTCGCGGACGTCGGCATCTTCGCGATCAGCCCGGATGGTTCCGAGATCGCATTTACTGGTGACTACGTAGCCGATGGCGTCGGTGAAGCTTACGTGATTCCGATCACTGGTGGCACTCCGATCCGCATCAGCGAAGATCTGACCGGCGTTGGATTCAACGCCGACGTTGTAAATGGTGCTGGCCGGCTCGCGTTCACTGTGGATGGAGACAGCGTTGTCTACCTGGCCGATAGCCGTGCCAACGGGGTCAACGAGTTGCACATTGTGCCGGTGATTCCCGAGCCAACTTCGATCGCTCTGTTCGCCACGGCAGCGGTCGCGGCGATCGCGACCCGACGTCGTGTAAGCGATCGGTAGGAGCGAGTCGATCTTCCCAGTCGCGAACATACGATCGATGCGAAGTTGCGTTTTGCTAAGTCTCACACAACTGACCGTGCTTGCCGTAGTGCAGGCCCGGTCAGAAGTGATCATCAGCGAGATCATGTACAATCCGGACGCCGCTAGCGAAGCGGATCTGGAATGGATAGAGATCTACAATGCTGGTTCGCAGACGGTTGACCTTGGCGGCTGGACGTTGGAGGACCTGCAAGATGGACAGGTTTCGTCGCCGTTCCCAGCGGGTTTGTCGCTCGAAGGTAATGAGGCGATCGTCCTCACCGGTAATATCGCAGCGTTTGATACCCATTGGCGAACCAGCCGCGTCCGTCGGCTCCAACTCGACAGCTTTCCAACGCTTGCAAACTCCCCGTCGCCGAGCAACGAAACGGTTGGACTGCGCGACCAGTCTGGCATCGTCCGCGATCAAGTCAACTTTGATGACCAGGGAGATTGGCCGCGCGACGACGGGAGCCACGGGGCGAGCATCTTCCTGAGGCCCGAAGCTCTCAACGCTTCGGCAAACGATCTGGGTGAGAACTGGCTACCCGCGATGCCAGGCGTCTACGGTAGCGTGTTTGTCGACGGCGGAGGCCTGGGCGAAAACCAAGGTTCTCCTGGCGTGGTGGCTACGACTCCGCAGCTGGACTTCGCACCTTCCCCGGATGCTGTCTGGTCGATGGCCGTGCTGCCCGACACGCAAAACTATGCAAAGTCGTCGGTAAATCGAACGGTGCTCACAACGATGACCGAGTGGATACGTGATCAGCGCGACGCCTGGAATATCGAGTTCGTCGTTCACGAAGGCGATATCGTCAACAACAACAACACCAACAATCCTAGTAGCGGAGATCAAACGAGTACCGAGCAGTGGCAGAATGCGAAGGCATCGCTGAGCGTGCTCGACGGCGAAGTCCCTTACATTCTCGCAACCGGCAATCACGATCACGGCATCACCAACGCCCAGAATCGCGATACTCGACTCAATGACTTCTTTGCGGCATCGGACAACCCGCTCGTGGATCCGCTGCAGGGCGGTATCCTGCGCGGCACGTTCGAGCCAGGGCGCCTGGAAAACGCGTACTACGAAATCGAGGCGCCGGACGGGCGCGATGTGTTGGTCGTCTCGCTGGAGTGGGGCCCCCGTCAGGCGGCTGTCGACTGGGCGAACCGAGTCGTCGAACAGCCGCGATACCGTGATCACACGGCAATTCTCGTCACGCATTCCTACACCGATAACGACGATACACGCACCACGACTGCCAACACCGGAGGCGTAGCAGGAAACGCTGGCGATGACCTGTGGAACGAATTGGTCAGCCAGAATGCCAGTTTCGAGTTTGTCTTTAGCGGGCACATTGGCGGCGATGGCTTGGGTTACATAAGCAGCATGGGAGAAGGAGACAATCTTGTCCACCAGATGCTGTTCAACAGCCAGTTCGAAACCCGAGGTGGCAACGGCTGGATAAGGCTTTTGGAGTTCCTAGATGACGGAAGAACAGTTCGCTTGAGAACCGTCTCGCCGCTCTATGGTCTTGAACGGACGACTTCGGAAAACAATCTACTGCTAGAGATTTCTGCGTTGACGGAGTTTACGGCAGACTTCGATCAAGATGGCGCCGTCGGCGCTGCCGATCTGCAAGTGTGGATCGACAGCTATGCATCGTCTTCTCTAGCGGACACCGACGACGATCGAGATTCCGACGGGACCGACTATCTGAACTGGCAGCGTGAGTTCGGAATGCCTGCCTCGCCTTCCCATACCTCCTACGCGTTACCAGAGCCCACATGCCTGCTTCAGTTCGCGCTCGCTAGTTGCTTTCTTTGTGCATTCGGTCCTCGCTGCGCTTGCGCTCGCGACTGAACTTAGAGCGCTCGCATCCGTTCTCGGAGACAATTTCCATTCGCTCATATTGCCTTCGTAATCTCTTAACACATGTGGTTGATGATGTCCGGAAATTGAAGCAAGTCGAGGTGCGGCCACGTTTACTCTCGTGAAGACAGACTTGAGTTCTACCGACTCTCGATCAACTACCGGTGGAGATTTTACTGGAGCAGCCTCCACGGGTAGCTCGCGACAACGAGTGGTTTTTCCAAGCAGGGTTAAGCAAGGGAAGGGACAAAAGTTGATGAAGATTTATTTGAGCGACGAGTATGCAATCACGGCTATCGCAGTGGCGATCCTTATTTCGGTTAGCACGGCGGTCCCAACGCAGCAGTTGCGAGCCGTTGAGAATGCGAACATTTCGGTCGATGGGGCGGGCAACGTTACCATCCCTGCTGGGCAGTCGTCCGGTGGCTTTTCTGTCACGGGCAATGGTTCGACCGGCCTGATTCCTGTGCAGATTGGACCGTCGGCCAACGATGATGCGGCCAATGGAATTTTGATTGGATCGGTGAGTGAGATGGGGCGCGACGTCGCAGGCGGTGGCGGTGGAACTGAGCGGCTGTGGGCCACCGCGTCCACTAGCCGTGATCCCTCCGGCAGCTTGTCGATTGCCACCCACAAAGCGGGTGCCGATATCGGGGGCACATTGTTTCCCAACGGGGCGCCATTCGATGCGAACGTCAACGCGGCCTACTTCCCCTTCGCCGAAGGTTGGGTGGGAGGGACAGTTCGCGCATCTCAGGGTGTAAACTTTGATGAGTTCGTGCTCAATGGCATGTCGCAGGCGAACATCCAGCAGGATGCCCTCGAAGCAGGGCTTTCCATTGTGTCGATCCCAGGTGTGACCGACACCCGGCGGCAGGGGATCTTGCTGGCCAACTCAGCGCAGAACAACAACGTATTTACGCTGGCAACACCCGTGACCGACGGGTCGGGTTATGTAGTCCACACGGGACTGAACAACGATAATGGCGCCCCGCGAGTTAGCGGCCAAGACTTCTCGATGGTCTTCCTGCCCGTCGGTACACCGAACATGACGTTGGCTCGTATCCATCCTGGACATTCCAACCAGACTGCAGAAGCGCTCGTGCATAGCGGTGACAACATCACATTCACGCACGAAGCTCAGGGACGGTATCGGCTATCAATCGCCGGGCAGACCCCGGCGACCGGAAGCTTGCTGATTACGCAGCACGGCCGTCACGACGATGACCAGAGTGATTCTGCTGGCAATCGCTCCTCCGACAACATCCCCAGCTTTGTCCCAGATGGCGATAGCTGGATCTTGCTTTCGGAAGACCTGGACGACGAGGATCCGATTGATGGTCAAAATGGTGGTACGGCGACAGACTTTCCGGAAGGGCAGGATGCCAATGGGCATGACCCCTATTTTGACTTGGCTTTCATTCCATTTTCGAGCGGACCGTCGGCTCCTGGAGCAATTCCGGCCGTCTCGACGTTAACTGGTTTTAACAAATCACGCGTGATTGGTTGGAATGCCAACGTCACCGCCTTCAGCAACGACAATGGACCTGGGGGTATGCGGGCTGACGCGACGAGTGCAAGTGCCGGCATCACCGTGTCTGGCATTGGCTCGAACCGCGGTGACTATCATTTCTACGTCGACGGCGCGCCACTCTCGTCGAACGAGGGTGTGATGCTCAGCACTGTCAGCGAGGGGCTGCGAGACAACAGCGGAGTGGGCGGAATTTTTGAGTACGGCGTTTCGAATACCACTAACGAGTTCGGCAACGAATGGGCGATTGCCGCGTCAACGGCTGACCCGAGTAATGGTGAGCACAACATCAATGTTTCGGTCGCCTTCTTTGGTGCCGACTCTGGATTCGTGACAGGCACCAAGGTCTCCGCAGACGATGGCACCGGGCGAGTTGAAATCGTGGTACCTGGAGCGAACTCCCTGACCGATGGCGTTCTCATGGCGACACCGTGGGGAAATGACGACAACTTCGTGACCGTTGAGCCGAAGTCCGACGGTTCGGGATGGGATCTGGATAACTACGACAACAGTACCAACATCGAAGACAATACGGGCGAGTTCGAAGATGGTGTCAACTACGTCTATTTGCCGTACGAGACCGAGAACCTCGTCGCGGGTCGCGTAGACGAGGACGGTTCGATCATCAATTCGACCGACACCAACGAATTCACGCTCACCAGACAGTCAGCCGGTGAGTACTTGCTCGAAATCGTCGGCAAGACGTTCGATGACGGCATGTTGTTGCTCAATGCGACGGGCCTTAATGGCAGTTTCGATAACACCATGGCCTACGAACGCTCGGGTGATGATTTTCTGATTCTGGGCTTGGATATGATCACCAGCGACGAAGCCGGATCGGGTTCGCTCGTCGATCTAGAAGATACGTCGTTCTCGTTCGCTTTTGTTGATTTCGAGAACGACCTTCAAGCTCCTGTGTCGCTGACCGCAGATTTTGATGGCGACGGCGATGTCGATGCCGACGACCTCGCACAGTGGCGTGGTGACTACGGCAGTAACGGAAACTCTGATGCTAACGGAGACGGTGACAGCGATGGAACTGACTATCTGGCTTGGCAGCAGCAGCATACTGGCTCTGCTGCGAGTAGTGGCTTAAGTGTCGTCCCCGAACCCAGCGTGATTACTCTTACTTTGCTTGCGGTGAGCGGAGGACTAGTAGTTCGCCGCCGCACACGCTAGAAGTAATTTGGGCTCAGCTTCGGCCGCCCGGTCGGCACTTGCGACTTGGGCGGTCGCTCTGTTTCAACTCGGATTCCATTCCGACAGTAAGGACGCACCAACAGGAGCAATGACTGTGCTGTCTTCCAGAACGATTTCAGAGCGGCGGCAGACACCTGCATCATTCCGCGCTTTCACACTCGTAGAACTGCTGATCGTGATTGCGATCATCGGCGTTCTCATCGCGCTACTGCTACCAGCGGTGCAGGCGGCACGCGAAGCGTCGCGTCGAGCACAGTGTGCGAGTCAATTCAAACAGCTAGGACTTGCGTGCTTGATGTTCGAGGAGTCAAAAAAGCACTTTCCGCCCGCGTATACAAATACCGAAATTCTCCCAGGTGCCGGACAGATACGCTGGGAGCACAGTTTTGTTACCTTCCTCTTGCCGTACGTGGAACAGCAACCGCTGGCTGACCGCATCAACCTGAGGGAAGACTGGAACGAGCGGCGCAGGAAGAACCCTGATGGCACTACCAACAGCCAACATACTCAGGCAGGTCTACAACTTATGAAATGCCCGTCGGTACCAGAGCGCGAGTTGGATAACGTTACCGATTATGTTATCTCAACGCATATCAGTACTTCGGGTTCGTCGGACGCTTATCGGCTGTTGAACAGCAGGCCACATCGCATCCCCAATCCAGGAGACAACTGGGCAAGCGTCTTGCACCCGTATGTGAACGGGTTCTCCTCCAACGATGCCACCGACGACTACGATCCGGCCAAGATTCGTTATGTAACCGATGGGCTGTCGAACTCGTTCTTGATCTTCGAAGACGCTGGCCGTCCTCTAGTCTATCGACAAGGGGTGCTTCAGGACGGCGAGCGAAACGGCCACGGCCTTGGTTGGGCCGACCGGAGCAACTTTATCGCCATTCACGGAGACGATGATTGCGGTGACACGATGATGATCAATTGCTTCAATATCGAGGAGGTCTATGGTTTTCACACGAATGGGGTAAACTTTGCATTTGCCGATGGGTCTGTCCATTTCGTCAGCGAAGACATAAACCCTATCGTGTTTGCCGCGCTGCACAGTCGAGCGGGCGGCGAAGTTGTGGATATGGACTTCTAGTAGGCCTCCGGCTTTTAACAACACTGACAGCACAACATCAAGTACCTCCATGCTTCTACGAAAACCGACCGCGGCCTTCACACCGACTTGTGCTCTGATCCTATCAGTCTTTGCTCTGCTTGCGCCTGCTTTCGCGCAGCAACCAACTAACGTGGAATCAACCGTTGAGGTACATCGTCATCCGCATTATCAGCCTCATCCGCACCCGACGACGCACGACGCGACGCGTTTTGTGACGAGCCGCTCCAGCGAAATCAAATTGCCCCTGCCGGAGGAATCGGACGCTTTCACATTTGCGGTGTTTGGAGACCGCACCGGAGGTCCACCCGAAGGAATCGAAGTCCTTAAGCAAGCGGTTAGTGACACAAATCTATTTGAACCCGACCTCGTGATGACGGTGGGCGATTTGATTCAGGGCTATAACGACACGGCGGCTTGGATGCCGCAGATGCAAGAGTATAAGTCGGTGATGGGAAAACTGCTCTGTCCTTGGTTTCCCGTCGCAGGGAACCATGATGTATATTTTCGCGGCGAGAATCGTCCACAGCGACAGCACGAAGCCAACTTCGAAATGCACTTCGGTCCGCTATGGTACGCGTTCGAGCACAAGGGAAGTTGGTTTATCGCTCTGTTCAGTGACGAGGGTAATCCCGACACGGGTGAGAAGTCTTTCAATGAGCCTGAACTGCAACGGATGAGCCCAGAACAGTTCGAATGGCTCAAATCGGTTTTGGAAAAGGCGAAGTCGGCGGATCACGTCTTCCTGTTTCTTCACCATCCGCGCTGGCTTGGTCGCAACTACGGCGACGATTGGGAGAAGGTCCACCAGGCGCTCGTTGGTGCAGGCAACGTCCGTGCTGTCTTCGCCGGTCATATTCACCGCATGCGCTACGACGGCCCGCGTGACGGCATCGAGTATGTCACGCTCGCCACAGTCGGAGGCGGCCAAAGTGGCTTATCGGAGGACGCTGGTTTTCTACACCACTACAATCTGGTGACTGTTCGTAAACAACAGATCGCGATGGCTTGCGTGCCGGTCGGCGAGGTGATGAACCTCCGCGATGTGACTGGCAAAGTTAGTGAAGACATTCAGCGTATCGCCGCGACCCCACCGGACTTCCCCCGACGCCCAACCGTTGCGACAGATGGCTCCACGACCTCACCAACTGTCGTTGAATTGTTCAATCCCAGCAGTCGACCCGTCGAGTACGAAGTTAGTCTTGCGCCGGGCGACACGAACTGGGTCTCGCAGCCCGACCATATTCATCACACACTGTACGCTGGGCAACGGTTTTCGGTACCACTCAAGCTGAAAGCACTGCGCCGCAGCGAGGTGCCGGTTTACGAAGCTCCTCAGCTCGAGCTACGGGCCGATTATCTCACAGACAATGCCAGATTCTCCGTCAAGGAACGAAGCTTCGCGATCCCGGTCCGATTCGAACTACCACAGCCAGCGGTTGCTGCGGAAGACCTAGCGCTCCGTGTGCGTGACGGTGAGTACGTCGCGGTGCAAGATCAAGCAATCAACTTGCCAGACGGACCGATGACGTTGGAATGCTGGTGCAAACCGAGTTCCTTTGGCCAACGTGTCGGTTTGATCGCGAAGACCCAAGGTTCTGACTACGGAATTTTCGTCAGTGGTGGCATCCCCTACTTCACCGTCCACATCGGCGGGAATTACGTGCAGCCAACCGATCTGAACACGATGCTAGAGGTTGGGTCATGGCAGCACGTCGCTGGGGTTTTTGATGGTAAAGCAGTCCGCACCTATGTCGACGGAAAGCTAGTCAGCAGTGGGCCGGGCGAGGGCAGTCGCCGAACGAATCGATTGCCGCTTATCATCGGTGGCGACGTCGACGGAGCCGGCGGAGCGGTGAGCCCTTTTGATGGGTTGATCGACTCAGTAAGACTATCGAAAGTAGCACGCTATTCCGGTGAGTCTTTCGTCCCGCAACGCAGGCTAGCAAGCGACAATCAAACGGTGCTGATGCTCAACTTCGACGCGTTTGTCGGCCCGCTAGCCTACGACGAATCGGAATCCATGGCACACGCCCGTCGTTACGGCGATGCAAAGTTGGAGCCGGCGAAGTAATACTAAGCCCATGTGTACCGGAGCGGCGTTTCCAATTCACCTCAGCGTTTCGACTTCGAGTTGGTGCTCCCGCCTCAAATTTGCGATAAGCCGCGATTGCCGCGCTGATTCGTAGCAGAATTAGCGATATCCGCAGAGAGCTAGCAGTCTAAGGCGATCTGGCATCCGCACCCAAGGACCGTTGGTGTCCGCCCTCTAGTTGGTCAAATCCGCACACTGATGCTCAAGCGGAAAGCCTTCGAATTGATCAAAGGTCGATAGAATCACTTTTTCCGGACGGCGAGTCACCCCCTGAAACTGGCACATCAATTGCATCCTAAACTTGGGTTATACACCCACGTTGGTCCATATTTCTGGGGAAATCGATGAACGGAACAGTGCTCAATCGGCAGATGGAAAATCCGACGATTGTAACAATTCAGCAGCACATTCTTCAGCAGCAGCGTAAGCACTCGCCTCATGCAACGGGGAGCTTTTCTTGGCTTCTGTCAGGGATCACGCTCGCTACGAAAATGACCGAGGCACGTGTTCGCCGCGCTGGCCTGCTCGACGTGCTGGGTGCCGCGGGTGAAGTCAACGTGCAGGGTGAGAACCAGCAAAAGCTGGACGTCTACGCGGACGAAGCACTGATCCATTGCCTTGGAGTGCGAGAGAACGTGGCGATTATTGCGTCCGAGGAAAACGAACATGCCATCACCTTCGACGGCCGCGACGGCCATGGTGAGTACATCGTCGTATTCGACCCGCTCGATGGCTCCTCCAACATTGATGTCAACGTAAGCGTTGGTACCATCTTTTCCATTCTCAGAATGCCCAAGGGTCTGAGCCCCGATGATGATCCCACGGCTGCAGTGCTGCAGCCCGGTACTCGTCAGCTTGCCGCTGGGTATGTCGTCTACGGATCTTCGACGATCATGGTCTACACGACCGGGCACGGTGTACACGGCTTCACGCTGGATCCGGCGATCGGCGCGTTCGTCTTGAGCCATGAGAACATCCGTATGCCGGAGCAAGGCAGCTACTATTCCTCCAACGATGCGTATTGGGAAGAATTTCCTCGTTCCTATCGCGACTACCTCACGCATCTGCGTAGTGGAGGTATGGGGCGGCGCTATGCGCTCAGATACATCGGCTCGTTGGTCGCGGACTTCCATCGTACGCTGTTACGAGGGGGCGTCTTTCTGTATCCGCCTACCCACAAGAATCCCGAAGGTAAGCTACGCTTGCTGTACGAGGCAAATCCCGTCGCGTTCATTGCCGAGCAAGCTGGCGGGTATGCTCTCGACGGCACCCGTCGAGTGGTTGAAATCGAACCAAAGGACATTCACCAGCGTACTTCGCTGGTCGTTGGAAGCGAGTCAGAAATAAGCGCGTTCCAGAAGTTCTGCCACGTCGATCCTGATTCCCTAGCCACCGGGAACGGGCGCTCGTCACTCGAATTCTAGAATCGGCTGGTCCACAGCAAGTGTGTCTCCGACGGCAGCCAACACCTCGCCGACTTTGCCATCGCGCTCGGCGTGAAGGACATTCTCCATCTTCATCGCTTCGAGAACGATCAGGCTTTGCCCCGCCTTCACTTCATCGCCCTGGCTCACTAACGACTGCGTCAACAACCCTGGCATCGGTGACAACAGGAACTTCGACATATCAGGAGGCTGCTTGACCGGCATGCAAGCGAGCAACTCCGCAGCGCGCGCGGACAGAACCATCACATCGAGTTGCGATCCCCAGTGAATCAGGCGGTACTTCATATTCCGCCGCTCTACTTGAATGCAAACTTCGTTTCCATCGATCGTCCCACGGAACAACGCCTGGCCAAATTGCCATTCGCTCAATACTTCGTAATGCTCGCCTCCGTACTCCACGACGTGCCCTGCACCGGTGTCTAGCGGCTGAACACGAACGGGATGATGAGCAGCATCCATGACAACGACCCATTTGTCCGGCACTTCGCGCTCGAATCCGGGTAACTGATCACTAATGTTGGCGGCGCGATCCATGTACCTCCGATGGATTGATGCAGCAACGACGATCAGCAACGCCGGATCGTCGTGGACAACATCACTCGGACTAAAGCCGTTGGGGTACGCTTTGCCAATTAGCGTCGTATCGATACGGCCTTCTCGAAACCTCGCATCGTCGACGAGCGCGGCTAGAAAGCTCACGTTGTGAGATAGCCCGCGAATGCAGAACTCGTTCAGTGCACTCCGCATGTGAGCGATGGCACTGTCTCGTGTTGCTCCACGGGTCACCACTTTTGCGATCATTGGATCGTAGTGAATGGAAACTTCACTGCCTTCGTAGACGCCGGTGTCGACGCGAACGCAATCAGAGTCTGGCGGAGGCAGGTAGCGAACGAGCCGACCGACGGACGGAAGAAAGTTTCGGAATGGATCCTCTGCGTAAACGCGAGCCTCGATCGCCCAACCTGTCACTGTCACTTCGTGTTGCGCGAGGGGTAACGGCTCCTTGGCGGCAACGCGAAGCATCATTTCAACCAGGTCGAGTCCGGTGACCAATTCAGTCACTGGATGCTCCACTTGCAAACGCGTGTTCATTTCGAGGAAGTAGAAATTCCGTGACGCGTCGACGATGAACTCGACCGTGCCCGCCGATTGGTACTCGACGGCTTGAGCCAGCGCGACGGCCTGCTCGCCCATGGCCTTCCGTGTTGCGTCATCCAGAAACGGCGACGGTGCTTCTTCGATGACCTTTTGGTGGCGACGCTGCAGGGAACACTCCCGTTCTCCGAGGTAGATGGTGTTTCCGTGGGAGTCGGCTAGCACTTGGATTTCGATGTGACGAGGTTCCTCGATGTACTTCTCGATGAAGACCCGTTCATCGCCAAAGGCGGTTCGAGCTTCGTTGGTCGCACGATCAAAGCCATCACGACAATCGTCGTCGTCGTAGGCAATGCGCATGCCCTTGCCACCACCGCCCGCACTCGCCTTGATCATGACGGGATAACCGACGTCGTTGGCGATTTCCACGGCATGTTCGGCGTTCTTGATTTCGTCGGAGTAACCAGGGATCGTATTGACCGAAGCGTAGTCAGCCAACTTCTTGGAAGTGATCTTGTCGCCCATGCACCGAATCGCATGCGGCTTCGGGCCAACGAAAACGATGCCTTCGTCTTCGAGCCTGGTGGCAAACTCCGCGTTTTCTGAGAGAAAACCATAACCCGGGTGAACTGCTTGTGCTGAGGTCTCGCGGCATGCGGCGATGATTCGATCGATCGCCAAATAGCTATCGACGGCAGGAGCTGGTCCAATGCAGACGGCCTCGTCGGCCAGGGAAACATGCAACGCGTCCACATCGGCTTCGGAGTAGACAGCCACCGTCCGAATACCCATCCGGCGAGCGGTCTTCATGACGCGGCAAGCAATTTCACCACGGTTGGCAATGAGAATTTTCTCAAACATCGGATTTCGAGTGTCAGAATTCTAAAGGGGGATGTTTCCGTGCTTTCGCCAGGGATTTTCGAGCTTCTTGTTTCTAAGCATCGCGAGTGACCTGCAGATACGTTGTCTGGTAAAGCGGGGACTAATCACGTCATCGATGAAACCTCGTCGACCCGCAATGAATGGATTGGCAAACTTGGAACGATACTCCTCGGTCAGTTCCGCCAGCCGTTCTTCGTTTCCCCTTTCTTCGCGGAAGATGATCTCCACGGCACCCTTGGGCCCCATCACAGCAATCTCGGCCGTTGGCCAAGCGATATTGACGTCGCCACGCAGGTGTTTGGAAGCCATCACATCGTACGCTCCGCCGTATGCTTTTCTCGTGATCAGTGTGATCTTCGGGACAGTGGCTTCCGCGTAGGCATAGAGAAGCTTAGCACCGTGTTTGATGATGCCACCGTATTCCTGCGCTGTACCTGGCATAAATCCGGGAACATCGACGAATGTCAGAATTGGAAAGTTAAAGGCGTCGCAGAAGCGGACGAATCGGGCTGCCTTGATCGCGGAGCGGATGTCTAAGCAGCCAGCAAGTACTAGTGGTTGATTGGCAACGATTCCGACGGGGTAACCTTCCATGCGGGCGAACCCCACAATGATATTCTTCGCATGTTCGGGTTGAATCTCGAAGAAGTCGGTATCATCGACAATCTTGAGGATCAACTCCTTCATGTCGTATGACTTCGAAGGACTATTCGGAATCAGCGTATCTAACGACGGCTCGGCGCGATCGGCCTTATCTGGCGTTGGGCGATGTGGTGGTGCCACGCGATTGTTGGCTGGCAGATAGTTGATGAATCTCCTCAGCATGGCTAGTGCTTCCACATCATCTTCGAAGGCCCGATCGGCGACGCCCGATTTCGTGGAATGCGTCAACGCGCCGCCCAGTTCCTCATGCGTCACTTCCTCGTGCGTGACCGTCTTTACCACATCCGGTCCTGTGACAAACATGTAAGAACTATCTTTGACCATGAAAATGAAATCAGTCATCGCCGGAGAATAGACGGCTCCCCCGGCACACGGGCCCATGATCAGAGAAATCTGCGGCACAACTCCCGAGGCCAGCACATTGCGCTGAAAGACATCTGCATACCCGCCCAAGGATGCAACTCCCTCTTGAATGCGAGCACCCCCCGAGTCGTTGAGGCCCACGACTGGCGCGCCGACCTTCATCGCGTGGTCCATGATCTTGCAGATCTTCTCTGCATGGGCCTCCGACAATGATCCACCAAAGACCGTGAAGTCCTGGCTAAACACGAATACAACACGGCCATTGACCGTGCCATAGCCGGTAACTACTCCATCGCCGGGGATCGTTTCACCACCCATGCCGAAATCGGAGCAGCGATGCTCAACGAACATATCCCATTCTTCAAAGGTCCCGGGATCGAGCAGTAGCTCGATCCGCTCGCGCGCCGTTAGCTTGCCTTTCTGATGTTGCTTGTCGATTCGCGGCTGACCGCCTCCGAGGTGCGCTGCGGCGCGTTTCTGTTCCAATTTGCGGATAATGTCTTGCATGGTAAGTTCAATTGAGTGGCGTTGAGCGTTGTTCGGTCCAACTTGTTGCCCGAGGCCACAATCGTTGGTGTGCTGAGGAGCTAACGGCAAGTCCAATATGGCCAGCCTTAATCGACATCGCCTCGACTCCGCGTGGCGAAAGATGGTCTCTTGCTGCAAACGTCGAGCTATCTGGCACTAACGGTTCCTTTCCATCGGCAAGCCGCAGATCATTGTATCGTTAGTGGGGCATTTGATTATCGAGTGTATACGACGTAAGTGCCTTCATGTAGTTGGCCCGCTCCAACGTCCCTGGATTGGGGCTATTCTTACGACTCATGCTTCCCTTAAGTTGATCGATTGATTCGTATTCGTTCTCTTCCATCCAGTGTACGACATCATCGATAATGGTGCTTAAGTGTTCCGAGCCCTTCATCAATAGAATACTGGCCAACATGAGCACATCCGCCCCGGCAAGCAGCATCTTCACGGCGCCTTCCATGCGATGGATGCCACTGGTCGCGGCTAGCGAGGCCTGCACCTGATCCTTTAAAACTGCCAACCAACGGATCGGAATCCTCGCTTCATGCCGATTGCTCAGCACGAGATCTGGCTTGAACTCAAGCGACTCCAAATCGATGTCGGCTTCTAAATAGCGGTTGAAAAGCACCAAGCCGTCTGCTCCGGCAGTGACAAGCCGCTGGGCAAAATGCGGCAGACTGGTAAAGTTCTGGCCAATCTTTATGGCAATTGGGACCGAAACCGAGTCCTTCACTGCTGCCACGAGATCGACGTATTGCTGTTCGACATCGGCGGCGGTCAGGTCGGGTTCTGTCGGGATGAAGTAGATATTCAGCTCAAGCGCGTCCGCGCCCGCTTCCTCGATCGCCTTGGCATACCGTACCCACCCACCGTTGGAGGATCCATTTAGACTGCCGATGATGGGAATGTCGACTGCTTGCTTGGCGGCCGCCAAGTGATCCAGATACTCAGACGGTCCCGTCCTGAAATTTTGATATTCAGGAAAGTGAGAGAGCGACTCGGCAAAGGACTCGGCCTGATAGTCGTAGAGTCGCGCCAGCTCTAATTCTTCGTGTTCAATTTGTTCTTCAAATAAGGACGGCAAAACGGCCAACGACGCCCCCGCCTCCTCGAGACGCTTTAAGTTATCAAGGTCTCCTGTAAGAGGCGAACAGGCGGCAGCAGCAAAAGGATTCTTCAATCGAATGCCGAGGTAGCTTGTGCTAAGGTCGACCGTCATAACTTGCTATACTCCTGACTCTTCGAATCCCTCAGAGAGTTCACGTTCGACACCGGCCATCTGTTCGTAGTAGTGCCATTGATCGTCGATGTCTCGCTGTGCTAGATCGAACAAGTACTCGGCGTGCTCGGGGTTGGTGCGGGCGAGCATCGCGAATCGGGCCTCTTTCATGGCGAGCTCTTTAAACGGTTTCGTTGGTTTGCGGCAATCGAGCCGGAATGGCCGTTTCCCGGCATGTGCCTCGCGTGGGTCGTAGCGATACAACGGCCAGAAGCCCGTCTGCACGATCTCCTTTTGATGCGTCATCGAGGTGCTCATGTCGATGCCGTGTGCGATGCAGTGGCTGTAAGCGAGAATCAATGACGGACCCGGATACGATTCCGCCTCGCTAAAGACGCGAACCGTTTGAGCTGGATTTGACCCCATTGCCACTTGAGCCACGTACACATTGCCGTACGAGACGGCGAGCATGCCGAGGTCTTTCTTGCGGGCGGGTTTGCCCCCGGCCGCAAACTTCGCGACGGCTGCCCGAGGAGTTGCCTTTGACATTTGGCCGCCGGTATTTGAGTAGACGCCCGTATCCAGCACGAGAATATTTACGTCGCGACCCGTGGTCAGTACGTGGTCTAATCCACCGAATCCGATGTCGTAGGCCCATCCATCGCCGCCGACAATCCAGACGCTCCGATTCACCAGCACATCAGCGATTGCAGACAGCGTGCCGGCTGCCTGGGTTGCAGAGCCATCCGCACGAGCTAACCGCGAACGCAGCTCGGCGATACGCTCCCGCTGACGCTGGATCGAGGCCTCGTCGGAGACACCTCCCTGCAATAGCTCCTCCACCAGCGGCTCACCGACTTCTGTGGCCAAGTCACGCAACAAGCTCTCGGCGTAATCTCGCTTCTGGTCGAGCGCCAGTCGCAGACCCAGCCCAAATTCGGCGTTGTCTTCAAACAGCGAGTTAATCCACGTAGGACCGCGCCCGTCTTCGTTCGTGCTCCACGGAGTCGTGGGAAGGTTGCCACCGTAGATGGATGAGCAACCAGTGGCATTGGCAATCAGCGTGCGGTCACCGAAGAGTTGACTCATCAGTTTTAGGTACGGAGTTTCGCCGCATCCAGCGCACGCACCTGAGAACTCAAACAGCGGCTGCAGTAGCTGCGTGCCCTTCACCGTATCAGTCTTTGCCAGAGTGCGGTCGAGTTCAGGCAAATCTAGGAAGAAGTCAAAATTGGCTCGCTCGCGCTCAAGATGCTCGAGCTTCGGCTCCATATTGATCGCCTTGTGCTTAGCCACTTCTTTGCTCTTCGCAGGGCAAACATCTACGCAGACACCGCAGCCCGTGCAATCGTCTGGAGCAACCTGAATAGTCATCTGGTAGTCGGGCAGATCTTTGCCCTTCCACGACCGAGATAAGAAGCCGTTTGGAGCATCGGCACACGATGCGGGCAGATAAGTCTTGGAGCGGATCGCAGCATGTGGGCAGACGAGCGCGCAGAGACCGCACTCGATGCAGATATCCGGATCCCAGATTGGGATTTCCTGGGCGATACTCCGTTTTTCAATGCAGGCTGTTCCGGTTGGAAACGACCCATCAACAGGCAAGGCACTGACCGGCAATAAATCGCCGCGCCCATCCAGCAGCATTGAAGTCACGCGTTTGACGAAGTCGTTGTCGTGACTTGCAACTGGCGGAAGGCGGTGTGTTTTGCTCGAAACTTTCGCAGGCACTTCGACTTCGTGAAGTGCGTCGAGCGCCGCGTCCACGGCTGCGAAGTTGCGCCGTAGAATGGCCTCGCCGCGATTGCCATAGGTTTTGCGAATGGCTGACTTAATGTGTTCAATCGCTTCTTCGCGCGGTAGCACACCACATAGCGCGAAGAAACAAGTCTGCATGATCGTATTGATTCGCGTTCCCATTTCGGCCTGCCGAGCCACATGAAGGGCGTCAATCACGTAGAACTTGAGTTCTTTCTCGATTATCTGCTCCTGTATCTCAGCAGGAAGGTGGTCCCATACCTCCGAGGGACCGTAGGTGCTGTTGAGCAGAAAAGTCGCGCCAGGCTGAGCAATCTTAAGTACATCGATGCGCTCAAGAAAATTGAACTGATGGCAGGCGACAAAATTCGCGCGCTCGATGAGATAGCTGGAGTTGATTGGTCGGGGGCTAAATCGAAGGTGCGAAACTGTGACCGAGCCCGCCTTCTTCGAATCGTAGACGAAGTAACCCTGCGAATACATCGGTGTGTTTTCGCCGATGATCTTCACGGAGTTTTTGCTTGCACCGACGGTGCCGTCGCTTCCCAAGCCGTAGAACACCGCACGCGTGACGTCGTCACCCTCCGTTGAGAATTCTGGATCCCATTTGAGGCTGAGGTGCGTCACGTCATCGATAATACCAATCGTGAAATGTCGTTGGGGCTCGTCCGCGTCCAATTCTTGGTACACGCGCGCCGCCATCGCTGGAGTAAACTCCTTGGAGGAGAGCCCATAGCGTCCGCCGATCAGGGCCTCGCACTGATGCAGACGGTTGCCCTCGGCTAGTGCCGTGAGCACATCTTGGTACAGCGGCTCGCCAATTGCACCAGGTTCCTTCGTGCGATCGAGTGCAGCGATTCGCTTGGCGGTCTTCGGAAGCGTGGCGAGGAGTGCTGCCGCATCGAAGGGACGGTAGAGTCGGACTTTTATCAGGCCAACTCTCTCTCCCTCAGCAAGCAGCCGCTCCACGGCCTCTTCAACGGCGCCCGCCCCAGACCCCATCATGACGATCACGCGCTCTGCATCCGGTGCGCCAACGTAATCGAACAGGCTGTACTGACGCCCCGAAAGCTTGGCAAAACTATCCATGGTTTGCTGAACGATGCCGGGGACATCCAAGTAAAACGGATTCGCAGCCTCTCTTGCTTGGAAGAATACGTCTGGATTCTGGGCTGTTCCGCGCAAGACGGGGCGATCAGGATCCATGGCTCGATCCCGATGTTCCTGCACCAATTGCTCGTCGATCATCTCTCGAATTTGATCCGGAGAGATTAGCGAAATCTTGTTGACCTCGTGGGAGGTACGGAAGCCGTCGAAGAAATGTACAAAGGGTACACGTGACTTTAGCGTGGCGGCATGGGAGATCATCGCTAAGTCATGCGCCTCTTGCACAGAACCGGCAGCGAGCATCGCCCACCCGGCTTGTCGCACGGCCATCACATCGCTGTGGTCTCCGAAGATGGAGAGCGCATGCGTGGCGATACTACGAGCGGCGATATGAAAAACAGCCGGCAGGAGTTCGCCAGCAATCTTGTACATATTCGGGATCATTAGCAACAATCCCTGAGATGCGGTGAAAGTGGTCGTCAACGCGCCAGCCTGAAGTGAGCCATGAATCGCGCCAGCAGCTCCAGCTTCACTCTGCATTTCGATAACATCCGGAACGGTTCCGAAGATGTTATTGCGCGATTGTGACGACCACTTGTCAGACAATTCGCCCATGGGCGACGCTGGCGTGATGGGATAAATCGCGATTACTTCATTCGTCTGATGGGCGATGTAGGCCGCAGCCTCATTGCCGTCGATCGTAACAAACTTAGCCGACTCCACGTTTCGACCCATCCTTTGCCGTTGTCAATTCCACGAACAGAGCGACTGATCATCCAAATGCTGCTCGACATTCGATTACTCTAAGGCCGACATGTCAAGTCAGTTGACGATCAGCAACAGGGGTTTGAAAACCACCGCAGCAGCTACGCGACAGTGATCATGCCGTTGCCTTCGTTGCAAATTCGCTCCACTTATTTGCGGCATCCTGAAACTCTTTCATCTGTGATTCAGAAATGTCGCGGACGCATTCAAGAGTCTTCCGCATGAACGTTTCTGCTCTCTCACGGAATTCCTCGGGATTACTCGACTCGGCAACGCGAAGCGCTTCCTCAAGTGAATCAAGTGATGCCTGGTATTGTTGATTGAGGGCTTCACGATGCTTGTTGGCCAAGTCGGAAATCGTGGTTGTCCACTGTTTTTGAAAATCTCGGACTTTGTCGAGCCAAGCCGCTTGCGGCGTGGGGAAGCCGGGCCACAACGCACCCCATTGCTGAAACAGTTCTTGTTGCATCTTGAGGTTTGATTCTGCGGCGCGCTGCATGTTCTTGAAGACTTCTTCGTAGATCGTCGACACGTTCTCAGCTTTGGTGGCCATGATCTTATCTCCTACTTGCGTGGTTGGTCGTCGGAGTTTGTTTGGCCCCGACTCACTAGCGTTACGTAAATTCTATGCCTTCACCGGCCAGAAAGCAACGCATAATTGCTGCATTTGCGAGAAAATAAAATAATCTACAATTGTAAGCTAAAATTTGAATTAAAGTGGAAATAATTGAGCAATCTATATTGCATTTGCGCTATGGCCGCGGTATAACGTTGTTGGAGGTTTCGCCATGCAAAACGGCCCAATACAAATCAAGCGTTATCCCAATCGTCGCTACTACGCACGCCATACGAGCAAGTACGTTTCTTTGCAGGAAATTGAGAAGCTGATTGACGGAGGTCAGACGGTAGAGATCCGCGATAGCCAAACTGGCGAAGACCTGACTCGATCGGTGTTGACGCAAATCATCACAGACCGCCAGCCGGAGAAAATGGATCTGTTTCCGACTGACATGCTCCATTTCATCGTTCGCTCTAATGACGTGATGTCCAGTTTCCTTCGCGACTATTTTCGACATTCGTTGACCTATCTGGATTACCTTCAGCAGCACAGTCCGGCAAAGCAAAGCTTGGCCCAGCCGATGCACTGGGCCAAACTCTGGCTTGATTCCATTGCACCCTCTCCTAAAAAGGAATCGCCGCGAAAGCAGGAGCCGGCTGAACTCACTTCGCGAATAGAAGAATTGGAGCAACGCATCAAGCAACTCGAATCCAACGGGCACTAGCCGGCCGTTAGGCAGGTGGGTGCCATCCCGCGTCTGCCCAAAGCTCGCCGCTTACCGCCGAGTTGGAAATCATGAAGCAAACCGCGTCTGCAATCTCTTCCGGGCGAATGAGTCGGCGAAGCTGCGTGTAGGGCAGTACGTTTTTCTTGAGGAAGTCCTCGCCCAAGGCTTGTGCCATCGGTGTGTCTGTGAATCCCGGGTGAATCGTCGCACACCGCACGCCGTGAAAAATGGCTTCCTTCATCAGCGTAGCTGCCGCGCCTTCTAGGCCCGCCTTTGCCACCGCGTAGGAGATCTGTCCTTTGTTGCCTTGCGAAGAAACTGAGCCAAGAAATACGATGGCACCTTCAATCTCTTCTTCCGGTCCCCACCGCTTTAGACCGCGTCGTGTTCGATCTTCAGCAATCCGGGCTACCATCTCGATGGCCCAGTAGATCGGAGCAATCAGATTGATTTCAATCACCTTTTGGAAGTTCTCCAGAGGATAGAGAATCGCTTTACCGGTTTCCTTGTCTACGCGTACCGATAGGGCGTCGCGCGTAATCCCGGCAGCCGGAACGCAGATCGTAATCAGACCATGACGGGCATACGCATCGTCGAATACTTGTGCCCGGAACACCGGGTCACTTGCGTCACCGACATGAACTTCGGCAACATCGCGCTTCTCCGAGTCATTTATTTCTTCCGCCAGTTGGGCGACGTCATCGTTAAGGTCGACCAAGAGGACCGCCTTGGCTCCGCGTTTGGCCAGATCGCGAGCAACAGCGGCACCAATTCCGCTGGCCGCGCCCGTGACAACGGCAACCTTCTGAGCAATATTCATCGCGCCTCCTGTTTCTTGCGTGCTGTGTACTTCGACCGCCGTCTGATCAGACCGTCTTGAAACAGAGATCGAATTCGCCTGAGATGGGTTAGATTTGGTTGCAACTGCAACCACATCCTTCTGTTGAGGTTTGAAGCCACTGATCGAATCGAGAGTCGTATCGAGTTGCTTGTCCCACAGGTCGAGCTGATTCTGAGCGATGCCCATCAGCGCATCGGCCCAGTTCTGGTGAAGTTCTTGCAGCGGGCCAAACCAGTCTTGGCGAGTCGAAACCAAGTTCGGCCAGAATCGAGCCCAACTGTACACGAGCTCCTGCTGAAGCTTCAGATTGGCGCCGGCGGTCTGCCGCATGTTTCCTAGAAACTCGTTGTAGGCACTTGCACTTCTGGATGCATCTTGAGCGACCATGACACGGCTCCCAGCGGTTTGGGTATTCTAATTGGATGTGACGCTAATGCAGCAAAGTTCGTGCCTGTTGTAAGCTGTTCAGGTCGCAGATGGCCGCGTCGAATGCAAATACATTGGTGCAGACGCGTTATTTGCCTGTGATTTAGAACCAGCCAGAGCGCCGCGCTTGCAGATCATTTATCTGTTTTCATATGCAAAAATCCGAAAAAGCGTGACAGGGCCGCACAATCCATCTGCGATTTCGCACAGCAATCCTCCGAAGTATCGACAGAAGCTCGTTGTCTGCGGCTACCATACACCTGTACTTAGGTATTCGTGAATCGATCGCGCAGCAGTGCGTCCAGCACCCATGGCAAGGATTACTGTCGCGGATCCGCTGACGATATCCCCTCCGGCGAATACTCCTCGCTTACTTGTGCGCAGTGTTCCCTCGTCGGCCAGGATGTACCCCCATTTGTTGGTTTTCAGGTCCGCGGTTGAGGACTGGACTAGTGGGTTAGCACCCGTCCCAACCGCGACGACCGCGACGTCGCAGGGCAAGATGAATTCAGAGTTTTGAATTGGGATCGGTCGCCTGCGACCAGATTCGTCGGCGTCTCCCAGTTCCATTTTGACCAGCTTGACGCCCGATAAATATCCCTGATCGTCACCAACAAACTCGACCGGACTATGAAGATTCAAAAACTGAACGCCTTCGTCCTTGGCATGATGGACCTCTTCCGCTCGTGCGGGCATTTCTTGTTCGCTACGACGATAGATTATCGACGCGGTCATCGCACCTAGTCTCAAAGCCGAGCGAACCGCATCCATCGCTGTGTTGCCGCCACCAACGACGACGACGTGGCGGCCGCGGCATTCATAGATCGGTGTATCGCTACTGTCGGGCTCGTAGGCCCGCATGAGGTTTACGCGGGTGAGAAACTCATTTGCAGAGTAGACTCCGCCTAAGTGCTCGCCGGGAATGTTCATAAATTTCGGTAGGCCGGCACCTGTCGCGACAAAGACAGCATCGAAACCTTCTTCACCGAACAACTCATCCATGGTGATCGTCTTGCCGACCACAACGTTCGTCTGAAACTCGACGCCCATGCTGCGAAGGTTGTCAACTTCGCCGCGAACAATATCTTTCGGAAGCCTAAACTCTGGAATTCCGTAGAGGAGCACACCACCAATTTCATGAAGCGCCTCCATCACCATGACTTTGTGACCTTTCAGCACTAGATCTCCAGCGCAGCTCAATCCGGCGGGACCGCTGCCCACGATGGCTACCTTTTTGCCTGTGGGCGGAGCGTTCTCAGGCAATCCAACCTGGCCGGTTGCGCGTTCGTAATCAGCCACGAATCGCTCAAGATGGCCAATTGCTACGGAGCTAAAACGATTGGACAGAACGCACGCACCTTCACATTGATTCTCTTGTGGACATACGCGTCCCGTGACGGCTGGAAGAACGTTGTCTTCGCGGATCTTCGCCGCCGCTTTCAAGTACTCGCCTTGCAGGACGAAGTCAACGAATTCTCGTACTTGCACACCGACGGGGCAGCCGTGCATGCACTTGGGATCTGAGCAGGAAAGGCAGCGTTGTGCCTCCTTCTCCGCCACTGCGGACTCAAACCCTCGGTTGACTTCAGCAAAGTTCTGCGCTCGCTCGCAAGCAAGTTGCTCCGGCATCGCCTGACGAGGGATCTTGGTTCGCTCTTTCGGGGGGAGACGTTCAGCCATGGGATTTCCGGTCCTAGGATGCTGCTTGTGGTCTGCGCGGGCCAACTTCGGGATGTTGTTGACGCAAGTGGCAATGGTTGTTGTCATCTACTGAAGAAGAGTCCGAATGGAACTCGTCAAGTGCCTTCTGCTCTCGCTGTCGGTACATCTGATTTCGTTGGGAGAGCACCGTGAAGTCGACGTCATGCGCGTCAAACTCGGGGCCGTCCACGCAGGCGAACTTGCTTTGACCTCCGATCAAGACACGACAGCCGCCACACATGCCGGTGCCGTCGACCATGATCGGATTGAGGCTGACGATGGTCTTGATCTGATGTGGCCGAGTTAGACTGGCAACGGCATTCATCATGGGGATCGGGCCGATAGCGAGAACGTGATCGACGTCACAGCCCTGGTCGATTAGTTCCTGTAGTTTTTGCGTGACGAAGCCCTGCTCGCCAGCACTCCCATCGTCGGTGACAATGAACAGCTGATCCGTTGTCTGCTGCATTTCCTCAGCGAGTATCAGCAACTCCTTGGTTCTCGCGCCGACGATTGCAATCACTTTGTTTCCGCTATTTTTCATGGCGACTGCCGTCGGATAAGCGATCGCCGTTCCAACTCCTCCTCCAATGACAACAACCGTCCCGAACTCCCGAATGTCTGAGGGCTCTCCCAAAGGCCCGACGACGTCCTGGATCTCATCTCCGGCTTCCAGACTGTTGATGAGCTTCGTCGTTTTGCCGATGCCCTGAACGACGATTGTGATCGTCCCAGCATCAATGTCAGAATCGGCAATCGTCAGTGGAATGCGTTCGCCGTCTGAGTGAGCCCTCACAATGACGAACTGCCCGGCTTTCCGTTTGGACGCGATGCGGGGCGCCTCGATTCGAAATAGCTTGATGTCCGGTGCGAGAAACCTTGCTTCTGTGATCGAATACATTGGCCCATTTCCTGGTTGGTCCATGGGTTTGGCGGCAGAGTGAGAGGCTCAGCAGACGATTTGCGATGCAGCGCCGAGAAACTCGACAGCTTGATTGACTTAGACGGAATGAACAAACGAATTACGTGGAAGCAAAAAATGTGCCGCTGTAAACAGGTTCGCGATCTCATACGAACTCGCCACATAAAGTTCATTGCAGATAGATTTGTCGCACGTCAACGCCCGTGTCCACGCGACAGGCTAGGTGCGAATTCGCACACATCGATAAAAGTAGGTCAGCAAGCCATCCACTTAGGTAGGAGGTTGGCGGCTGGATCTAGGTCTCTGCGGCGCCAAAACCTTATACGTCCGCATAGAGCGAAACGAAGTCCAATGAGGTGATGATACCCAAGAGTCGACATTCATTGCTGGTCACAATGACGCGGTGGATCTTCTCACGGAGCATTTCGTCAGCGACCTCCTTCACGGACGTGTCTTCGCGAACCGAGAAAAGCTCTCGCGCCATGACTTCCTCTACCGTCACTTCTCCAAACTGCTCCAAGGCAAACGAAGACACACGCACGTGCTCCCACTTTCCACTGTCCGCATCATAGTGCAACGCCATGTCGTCATTCACTTCGGAGGCATATTCCGCATGCTCTTGCTCGAAGTTGAGGATGTCCGTGGCAGTAATGACACCAATGCACTTGCCGGCGGAATTGACGACCGGCAACCCTGTGACGTGGTTCTCCGTCATGAGACTCATTGCATCTTGCAGCGTGTCACGCGCGTAAACTACGATCACGTCGCGTTGCATGATATCTGCGGCCGTTTTACATCTGGTTTGGTCTGCCATGGTTAAAGTCTCCTGCAAAGATAAGGGTTCGATTGCATTGCTCGAGTGATCGCAATAGGCTCCTCTGGGCATTAAGGTTCTCGTCACTCGAATTCAGTAGTAGGGGCGGTCCATCGCACCTAGCGATCTCGGCAATGACCCACGTGTGGACTCGTAATCTGTTGCACATCACTTGCAATGGCCTGTGAAAGAGTGCGACTTTTAGCCTTTTGGACATGCTTTGAAACAAAAAACGTCGTGTGAACAATGAGAATCTCATCACGACAGACAGCGTGCGAAACCCGTGCCAATTCGTCATGACTGCGATTCACGCATCAATTTCAGATGGAAATCTGCCAGCGGCTAGTTTGTGGCGGATCTCCGAATTGAGCGGAGAGTGCGTCGGTACTTCAATCGTCAGCAATACACGTGATTCCGCGACTTACGGATAACCCGGGATGCTAATCGCTGTGAGCACAGCGTTGTGATTGCTCTAGAAATGCGTGAAGTGTGCCTGCGATCTGCTGCGGTTCTATAATCTCGACTGAAGTGTCAACGACGTGCAGGAATCCGAGTAATGACCGGCACGATAGCCACCCGCGGTTGTATCTTAGGAGGTATCTGCGCGCAGCGCGCGTATGCGCGAAAGCAATTTACTAGCACTCATCATGCTCACCCACCGCACAGTGTTCATCAGCGAGAAAAACAATTCGCGACGACCGCGCGTCCGCGTCGAATACTTGACAAACACCACGAATCTCCGAGAATAATCGCAGCATTGAGGCTATTTATGGCGGAACACAAAGGTGATTAGCTATGTCTGACCAGGCAATTTTGGAAACGCTCAAGGAAGTCGCTTTTTTTGAAGGTATGGACGAAAGCGACTTGTCTCGGCTTGCAGGCATTGCGAAGACGGTCGAGTTTCCTGCCAATGCAGATATTTTCAAGGAATTCGATCTAGCAAAAGACGTCTTTGTTATCATTTCTGGCGAAGTCTCGCTGGTGTCGTGTACGCCCGCCTCTGGCTGTCGCAAGTTGATGACGGTGCAAGCGGGTGAAATGCTCGGTTGGTCGCCACTAGTTGGGCGACCTCGTCTGCACGATACAGCCCATACATTGTCGCCCATCAACGCCATTGTTTTCGACGGCCAGCAAATCCTCACATTCTGTGAAGAGCACCCTAAGTTTGGCTTCCAGTTCATGCATCGAGCAGCCAAAGTGCTTGCTGAACGTCTCAGCGCGACGCGATTGCAGCTGCTTGATATCTGCGGTGTGCGATTGCCGGAAGTGCCAGTCGATACTGACTGACTAGCACGAAATCGATTGTGCGGTACCCCCGTGCATGGAACTGCGGGTGTGGCGACCGCCATTGAACCAGACGAAAATGACTCTCGCTCAACGGAGCAGTCCGGATTGGTTCGCGTTACCACTCCTCTAATGTGCGTTTAACAGCCCTAACTTGTGCGAATTCGCACAATCAGCGCCGCGTATCGCACAGAGTTATTGCGCGAACTCATACTTTTCCGTCTGCAGTGGCTGCTGCGCCGCTGGCACGTTACGTGCTGTAGTCACAATCCAATGCGGTTGTAGACCTAGTAACGAATAGAAAGGACTTGCAGCGATGTCACGCGAAGTCGTCGTGCTCAGTGGTGTGCGGACAGCAATCGGTGGATATGGCGGAAGCCTGAAGGACACTCCTCCAAGCGAAATGGCTGCGGTCTGTGTTCGTGAAGCTGTAAATCGTTCCGGAATCAAGCCGAACGATGTTGGCCATGTCGTTTTCGGCAACATCATTCACACAGACCCGCACGATCATTACCTGGCGAGAGTCGCGGGCGTAAACGGTGGTCTCCCTCACGAGGCGCCGGCACTAACGCTCAATCGACTGTGCGGAAGTGGCCTGCAAGCGGTCATAACAGCGGCGCAAACAATTATGCTGGGCGACGCCGAGGTGACCGTCGCGGGTGGTGCTGAGAATATGAGCCGAAGTCCTTACGTCAGTCCCGCGATGCGTTTTGGCGCGCGTATGAATGACACGACGTTGGTTGACATGATGGTCGGTGCACTCTCGGACCCGTTCGACGATTGTCACATGGGTGTGACTGCTGAGAATGTCGCAAAGAAGTACGGAGTTTCACGCCAGGATCAGGATGAACTGGCAGTCGAGAGTCATCGCCGCGCTGGTGCGGCAATCGACCACGGTTACTTCAAAGCGCAAATCGTTCCGATTCAGATTAAGGCCAAACGGGAGTTGGTGCCTTTCGAAGTCGACGAGACGGTTCGACATGGTGTTACGATCGAGAAACTGGGGCGGCTACCGACCGTGTTTGATCCAGAAGGGTCGGTGACCCCAGGGAACGCGTCTAGCATCAACGATGCGGCTGCGGCCGTCGTGCTGGCGGACCGTGAATTTGCTGACAAGCGCGGTCTCAAACCAATGGGTCGTCTCATCGACTATGCGTATGCCGGACTGGATCCCAAATACATGGGAATGGGCCCCGTTCCAGCAGTGAGAAAGCTGTTGGAAAAGACCGGTTTCGGGCTCGATGACATCGATGTATTTGAGGTCAACGAGGCTTTTGCGTCGCAGGCGCTGGCCTGTTGTCGGGAGTTGAAACTACCCATGGATCGTACCAATCCCAATGGTAGTGGTATTTCGCTGGGACATCCCATCGGCGCCACCGGGACGATCCTCACGATTAAGGCGCTATACGAATTGAATCGACTCGGCAAGCAACGCGCGGTGGTCACCATGTGCATTGGAGGCGGTCAGGGGATCGCAGCCATGTTCGAACACGCGTAACACCCGTTGCCTAAAAACTTGCTAACCCACCTAACACGTAGGGAGATTCTCATGGGACGTATCGAAGGAAAAACTGCGTTGGTTACTGGAGGATCTCGTGGGATCGGCCGCGCAATTGCGGTCGAGCTTGCCCGCGAAGGTGCAAGAGTAGCCGTAAACTACGCGAGCAACGAAGCCAAAGCTCAGGAAGTCGCAGAGGAAATCTCCGCTCTAGGAGAAAAGTGCCTGCTCGTGCAGGCAAACGTAGGGAAGGCCAACGAGGCGCGTGCGATGGTCGACAAGGTTGCCAATGAGTTTGGTCACTTGGACGTCCTTGTTAACAACGCTGGGATTACACGCGACTCGATGTTGCCCAAAATGACGGACGAACAATGGGTTGAAGTGATCCAGACGAATTTGGGCGGTTGTTTCTTTTGCACGTCGGCGGCCATTCCCTTTATGAGTAATCAAAGCTTTGGTCGTATCATCAATATCAGCTCGATGAACGGACAGGTGCCCGCCATGGGGCAGGCAAATTATAGCGCCAGCAAAGGCGGTATCATTGCCTTCACACGAACTGCTGCGGCAGAGTTGGTTCGCTCTGGAATTACCGTGAACACCATCGCGCCGGGATATACGGACACCGACATGTTCGCAGCGGTGCCTGACGTTATCCAAGCGCAGATTAAGAGCAAGATTCCGATGGGACGTTACGGGCATCCAGAGGAAATTGCCAAGGCAGTCGTTTTCCTCGTCGCTGACGGCGATTACATCACTGGTCAGCAGATCAACGTGAATGGGGGGGCCTTCATGTAGGCTGCTCACAATGACTCAACAAAACAAGAACAACCATGAGACGTTTAATCCGTTCGATCCAGCCGGCATGCTTAAAGACGTCCGCAACGCGCAGATGGAAGCCTGGGCCAAGATGATGGTGGACTTGGTCCACACGGATGCTTACGCCGAGGCGACCGGCGCAATGCTCGATACTTGGCTGAGCTGTTCAGGACCGTTCAAGACGGCCATGGAGAGCAATCTGACCCAGACGCTCAACGGCCTGAACCTTCCGACGCGTGACGATATCACGCGTCTTGCCGAGCGGCTGACGAACATCGAAATGCGATTAGATGACATGGAAGCCCAAATTGACGAGTGTTTTCCGCGGAAGTAGGACTAGATTTAATCAGGAGCACGCGAAATGACAGACTCAGCCACAACGGAAGTACCTTCTGCCCAGCTGCCGTCATTTGCCGATCTCTGCGAAGAGTGGCACAAAGCCGCTGAAAAGGCCGAGAGATTCAATCGTCTCATCACGACGGATGCGGAGCTCGCCCCCACGCCAAAAGAAGTTGTGTGGACGCTCAACAAGGCGAAACTCTATCGCTACATTCCCCAGGTGGAGCAGGAGCAACGCAAGGGCATCCCACTGCTTATGGTGTTTGCGATCATGAACCGCCCTCACGTGCTCGATCTTCGAAAGGGCCACAGTTTTGCCGAATACATGGTGCGACAAGGGTATGATCTTTACCTACTCGACTGGGGCGCACCTGGGCCCGAAGACAAGAATCTCAAGTTTGACGACTATGTGCTTGAGTACTTACCAAGAGTCGTGCGCAAACTCAAGAAAGTCTCGGGTTGCCAAGAATTCAGTATGCTCGGGTGGTGTTTGGGAGCGCTAATCAGCACGCTGTATGCCTCGCTACGGCCCGACGATGGACTAAAGAATCTGATCCTGCTGACGGCACCGCTTGATTTTTCCGATAAGACTGCCGGAGCGTTCACTCGTTGGACGAGCAACGCTGCGTTTAATCCCGACATGATTGTCGAGAAGCTTGGAAACGTCCCGGGCGAGATGATCGACGCGGGCGCAAAGATGCTCAAGCCAGTCGAGAATTACATGGGGAGCTATCTGATGTTGTGGGACAACATTGATAATCCCAAAGCTGTCGAGGCCTGGCATGCAATGAATACATGGGTGCGCGATATCATTCCGATGGCTGGCGGTGCCTACAAACAATTGATTAATGAGTTTTACAAGGAAAATCGCCTCATCGAAGGCAATCTTCTGATTCGTGGCGAGCACGTGGATCTGTCGAAGCTCACCGCGAACCTGTTAAACGTGATCGCTGAGGCAGATCACATCACTCCGCCTTGCCAGTCTGAGGGAGTGATGGACTTGGTCGGTTGCGAGGACAAGGAAGTGTTTCGTGTGCGTGGCGGCCACATTGGAATCATGGCCGGACGAGGCGCCGAAAAGAACACTTGGCCGCACATCGAATCGTGGCTCGCCAGCCGATCGGAGCAGTAATCTAAGGATAGGTTGATGGCATGATGGAGTGGAAGTCCCTCATTAATGAACAGTCGCTCGCGTCGGCACTTCCCGGCGAGTACGAGTCTTTCGCCAAGCCCGTGGCAGACGCGCTGTCTGTTTTTCTGCATGGACTTCCCTCTGATCGTCAGCGAGCGATCCTCACTGCACAAGCTTTGCTGCCTGCGAGTGCAAGCGTCCCCGAACGTCTAGTGCTGCTGGCCCAGAGTTGTCCGGTCTTGCATAAGCTAGGCCAAGTGCTTGCAAGGGATCAGCGACTCTCGCTCGATTTTCGCCGGCAATTGCAGCAGCTCGAGGCGCTCGCTCCCAGTGTTTCGATGGACGAAATACGGAGTCTGTTGAGTGCGGAGCTACCGAGTTTGGAGCAACTCGGCCTAACATTGCAGTCGCCACCAATCGCCGAAGCAAGCGTCGCGGTGGTTGTGGGCTTCCAGGAGCTGGGCCCTCGAGGGCGCAAGGGCGTGTTCAAAGTACCCAAGCCGGGTATTCACGAAAAACTGCACGAGGAACTTGACTTGCTGCAAAGTGTTGGCGAGCACCTCGACCAGCGCTGCCAAGAACTCGGAATCCCTGCTTTGGATTATCGAGACACATTTGATCGTGTTCGTGATCGGCTTCGGTGGGAATTGCGATTGGATCAAGAACAACGACACTTGAAGCTAGCTTACGACCTCTATGCCGATGAAACTTCTGTGGTGATTCCGGAGGTGTACGAAGAGTATTGCACCCCGCACGTCACGGCGATGAAGCGCATTGACGGGGAAAAAATCACCGACCATGGCTTGGAAGGACGGCGTGATCGGCGGCTACTTGCAAAGTCCCTCATCGAAGCCCTGGTCGCGCGATGTGTATTTTCGGCAGATCCCCATGCTTTGTTCCACTGTGATCCACACGCCGGCAACTTGCTCTTCACAAGCGATAACAAAATAGCTGTGTTGGACTGGAGTCTAGCCAGTTCGTTGGAAGAATCGCACCGAGTGGCTATCGTGCAAATTATGCTTGGCGCTTTGTCTTTGCATGCGAAGAAGATCATCACCGTCCTGAGTGCGATCTCGGAGCGACCACCGAATCAAGACGCACTCCGCTCAGTCGTTGAGTCTTGGCTGCGACGGATTCGGCAGGGCGAACTTCCGGGCATGAGTTGGCTTGTCGGAATGATTGACCAAGCTGTTCAAGATGCTAATTTACGACTGAGCTCTGATTTGATACTGTTTCGTAAGAGTCTCTACACCCTGGACGGGCTCCTTAGCGATCTGGTCAACGGAGAGTCATCAGATCAGACAGACAAGAAACTGCAGTCAGCACAAATGGATGGCGTTTTGATAGAAACATTTCTGAAGCAGTTTCTCGTGGAGTGGCCGAAACGATGGATCACGCAGCCCTACTCGCGCAAGTTCGCGACTCGGCTGTCAAATCTCGATCTCACCTGTTGGATGTTGCAGGCACCTGTCACTGCAACGCGTCTATTGACGGGGCAGATTCGTGACCTTGTGCAGTTAACAGCGAAGCCCAACGGCGTTCACCAGTACTTGCTACCTCGCACTACGCGGAGCTCTGTATGAAAGCGGTAGAATCACTAAACCATATCGGTATCGCTGTTCACAATATCGAGGACCAGAAGGGCTTTTATGAGGGTGCGTTGGGCGCCAAGTTCGAGGGCTTCGAAGATGTCCCCAGCCAGAAAGTTCGAGTGGGGTTCTTTCGAGTCAGCAACGTCCGCATCGAACTGCTTGAACCAACGGATACAGACAGCCCGATTTCAAAGTTCCTGGAAAAACGTGGCGAGGGACTGCACCATTTGGCGTTCACAGTTGACGATATTCAAGCTCGAATTAATGAACTGAACGAATCAGGGTTCCGTATGATTGACGAACAGCCGCGTCACGGTTCGCACAATATGAAAATCGCCTTTGTCCATCCCAAGAGTACGTTTGGCGTCTTGACCGAACTGTGCGAACCAGCACCCTGAGACAGACGCGTATCGGATGAACACATGAGTAAGACACTAAGCATTCAGGATGACTTCCCACCGACGAGTTATCAGCAATGGCGTGACCTTGCCGAGGCTGACTTAAAGGGTGAGTCATTTCAGCGAAAACTCGTTTCGCACACCTACGAAGGCATTGATGTGCAGCCGCTGTACACCTCCGACGATTGGCCGTCGGAGGATGACCCAGCGGGCTTCCCGGGAATTCCCCCCTCGGTGCGTGGCGGACGACCGTTGCAAAGTGTGCAGACAGGTTGGGATATTCGTCAGGAACATGCGCATCCCGATCTGAAAGCCACCAACCAGGCCATTCTCGATGATCTCAACGGAGGAGTGAATTCGTTGCTGTTGCGGTTGGATTATGCCGCCCGCGTCGGTCTTGATCCTGACGACCCATGTGCGAGCGAGTTGGCGGGGCGCGATGGACTGATGGCGTATCATGTCGATGACCTTGACGAGGCACTAGCGGGCGTCGATCTTTCGCAGGTTAGCATCACGCTCGAATCGGGCGCCGCTTTTTCGCCTGCCGCTGCGATGTTGACCGCACTGTGGGAGCGTCGCGCCATTGCTCCCGACGCTAGGCGAGGCGCATTCAATGCGGATCCGCTGGCTGTCCTTGCGCGTGATGGCCTCCAACCCACCTCGCCGTCGACAGCGCTGACAATGATGGCCGACCTGGCCATGTGGACGTCGGAGAACCTGCCAAACGTCACAGCGGTGCGCGTGGGCACTGCCCCTTATCACCACGCCGGCGCTACGGCTGCTCAGGACATCGCGTTTGCGATGGCAACCGCCGTGTCGTACTTGCGTGCCATGACGGATGCCGACATGGAATCGCTGGCCGCTGCCCGTCAGATACTTTTCAACGTGAGTTTGGGCACTCATCATTTCCTAGGCATCGGAAAGCTGCGAGCCCTGCGAAGGCTTTGGAGTCGTGTGCTTCAGGCGTGTGGCATCCCCGGGGAAATGGTGCCAATGCGGTTACACGCTCGGACCAGCAAACGCGTTCTGACTCAACGAGCACCGTACACGAACCTATTGAGAAATACGGCAGCTGTCTTTGCCGCGGCGATGGGCGGCGCAGATATTATTACTTCTGTGCCGTTTGACGCGGCCGTGGGATTGCCGAGCACGTTTAGTCGCCGCATTGCTAGGAATACGACGCATATCTTGCAGGACGAAGCGCATCTCGACCGGGTGATTGATCCACCGGGGGGAAGTTGGTACCTGGAACGCCTAACGGATGAACTTGCGAAGAAAGGTTGGGCAATCTTCCAGGAGATCGAAAAACTAGGCGGCATGCTCGAAGCAATTCAAAGTGGCTGGATCAATGGTCAGATCGACTCGGCTTTTGCACCACGAGCAATGGATATTGCCAGCAGGAAAGATGCCATCACAGGTGTCAGCGAGTTTCCAAATGTCATGGAAGAGCGAATTGAGTTTGAGGAACCGGATCGAGATACGCTGGTATCGAAGGCATGTGAGCGCGTCGCACAGCAAAGAACCAACCGTACGCCGAAAATCCGGGGCACCGGTAGCTTAACTTCCTCGATGGTGGAAGCTGCCACGAGCGGAGCAACGATAGGTCAAATATCCCAAGCCCTTGAATTCGAATTTGGCTCGACAGTCATTCCACCGTTGGCACCACACCCGTTTGCTGCGCCGTTTGAGGAGTTGCGAACGGCAAGTGATCTATGGCAACAAGAGCATGGCCACCGGCCACGCGTCTTCCTGGCGAATTTGGGACCGCTTGCTCATCACTCGGCCCGTGCGGCGTATTCAAGAGGATTTTTTGAGGCCGGCGGATTCGAAGTACTGACAAATGAGGGCTTTGCGGACGCGGAATCGGCTGCCAATGCGTTTACTGAAAGTGACGCTCGGATCGCAGTGATTTGTTCGTCTGACAAACTTTACCCAGAGGTCGCACCAGCCGCCGCTGAACGTCTGAAGTCAGCTGGCGCGAGAACCGTCGTGTTGGCAGGAAATCCAGGTGCAAATCAGTCGACTTGGAGCGCTGCTGGGGTCGATCGTTACATCTTTATCAAGTGTGATGTGCTGGCCACGTTGCGAGAGTTATTGCAAGAGGAAGGCGTGCTGAAGTCATGAGTGCAATTCCCAATTTTGCCACTGTTCCCCTGGGAGAGCTTCCCGACACGGAACTAAAAGCGTCGAAGGCCCGATGGCGAGAGCGCGCGCAGGAGAGTTCCGGCACCACCGTGGATGACTGGCTGACGCCAGAACAGATCCCTGTCCAAGCGCTGTACAGCGCAGAAGACTTGAACGACGTCGATCACTTGCAGACGATGCCGGGGATTCCACCGTACGTTCGTGGTCCCTATCCAACGATGTATACGTTGCGTCCTTGGACGATTCGGCAGTACGCAGGGTTTTCGACGGCTAAGGATTCCAACGCGTTTTATCGACGTAACTTGGCTGCGGGACAAAAAGGTCTGAGCATCGCCTTTGATCTGCCGACCCACCGGGGATACGACTCCGACCACCCGCGCGTTTCTGGCGATGTGGGAATGGCGGGCGTCGCGATCGATAGCATTTACGATATGCGCACGCTGTTCGATGGGATCCCGCTCGACAAGATGAGTGTTTCGATGACCATGAACGGCGCTGTCTTGCCCGTGATGGCGCTCTACATCGTCGCGGCTGAAGAACAAGGAGTGGCACCGGAAAAATTGGCTGGAACGATCCAGAACGACATTCTCAAGGAGTTCATGGTTCGCAATACCTACATCTATCCGCCGGAGCCAAGTATTCGAATCATCGCCGACATCTTCGAGTTCACCAGCCAGCGCATGCCGAAGTTCAATAGCATCAGCATTAGCGGCTATCACATGCAAGAGGCGGGAGCCACGGCCGACCTCGAGTTGGCGTATACCCTGGCCGACGGCCTCGAGTACGTCCGAACAGGGATTAAGGCTGGGTTGCAGGTCGATGCGTTCTGCCCTCGACTTTCCTTCTTCTGGGCTATCGGCATGAATTACCTCATGGAGGTTGCAAAGCTGCGTGCCGCGCGGATGATTTGGGCGAAGCTCATCAAACAGTTTGAACCGAAAAACCCCAAGAGCCTGTCGCTACGGACCCATAGCCAAACGAGCGGCTGGAGTCTTACGGCGCAAGACGTTTACAACAATGTGATTCGCACTTGCCTGGAAGCGATGGCAGCCACACATGGTCACACGCAGTCGTTGCACACCAACGCGCTGGATGAGGCGCTGGCATTGCCGAGCGATTTTTCAGCTGCAATTGCGCGAAATACGCAGATCTTTCTGCAGCAAGAGACTGACACTTGCGACGTGGTGGACCCCTGGGGAGGCAGCTACGTTGTCGAGCGTCTCACGCACGATTTGGCCCAGCGTGCATGGCAGCACATCCAAGAGGTTGAGGAGCTTGGCGGAATGACCCAGGCGATTCAAGCTGGGATTCCGAAAATGCGCATCGAAGAAGCGGCCGTGCGAACGCAAGCGCGCATCGATTCGGGCCAGCAGGCCGTTATCGGGGTTAACAAATACCGGCTCACCAGCGAAGAGCGCGTCAACGTGTTGCATGTCGACAATACGGCCGTACGGCAATCGCAGATTGCCAGCTTGAAGCAATTGCGTCAGGAACGAAATCAAGACGATGTCGATGTTGCTATTGCAGCGCTTCAAGAGGCAGCTTCGAGCGGCACCGGCAATCTTCTAGAACTGGCTGTGAATGCTGCACGGGCCAAGGCTACCGTTGGCGAAATTAGCAGTGCCCTAGAGGATACCTACGGACGGTATGTCGCGCCGGTGCAGTCGGTGCGCGGCGTGTATACCAGTGAAGTCACCGATGAATCCCAGACTGAAGAAGTCCTGGAACTGGTAAACTCGTTTGAGACGCTGGAGGGCCGCCGCCCGAGAATCTTGATTGCCAAGATGGGGCAGGATGGCCACGATCGTGGCCAAAAAGTCATTGCCAGCGCGTTTGCCGACCTAGGGTTCGACGTCGATATCGGCCCGCTGTTCCGAACCGCCGCGGAAACGGCACGTCATGCCGTAGAAAATGATGTTCACATCGTTGGCGTCAGTTCTTTGGCCGCGGGGCACTTAACCTTGGTCCCTGAGTTGCGGACTGAATTATCCAGTTTGGGACGCGAAGATATCATGATTGTCGTTGGTGGCGTCATCCCTCCTGAGGACTATGACGCGTTGTACGACGCGGGAGCCGTCGCGGTCTTCGGGCCCGGCACGGTGATTAGCGAGGCGGCCATGAAATTGGTTCGCGATCTTGCGGATCGTTTAGAATTGTCTTTAACCTAGCCCCACGCTTCACCCCGCTACTTACCCCGACGCGCCAATCATGAATGGCCCATCCCCTCGTCGAAGAGATTTAAGCGTGGAGGAGTACTGTGCCGGCGTGCTCGAGTGCGACCCAGCCATCCTGTCGCGTGCTTTGACGCTGGTGGAGTCCTCTGCAGCACCTCATCAAAAGATGGCGGAGGAGATGCTGGCGCACTTGTTGCCACATACGGGACAAGCGATTCGGGTTGGCATCACCGGTCCACCAGGAGTGGGAAAGAGCACATTTATTGAGGCACTTGGTATCCAGTTGGTCCGCAATGGCAAACGCCTGGCTGTGCTGGCCGTGGATCCGTCGAGTGATCTAAGCGGCGGTAGTATTTTAGGCGACAAAACGCGGATGACGAGACTCTCATCCGAGCCTAACGCGTTCATTCGCCCTTCGCCTACGGCGGGAACTCTGGGGGGAGTGGCACGCAAAACTCGTGAGATGATGCTCATTTGCGAGGCTGCCGGGTTCGATGTTGTGCTGGTTGAAACGGTCGGTGTCGGTCAATCGGAAACAATGGTTGCCGAAATGACGGATTGTTTCCTTGCGCTAATGCTGCCATCGGCTGGAGATGAACTGCAAGGCATCAAACGTGGCTTGCTGGAATTGGTGGACGTGATTGCGGTCAACAAGGCGGATGGAGCGACTCGGCAAGCAGCTGAGGTGTCTGCTCAGCAACTCGCTGGTGCTTTGCAGTCAATAAGTGCCAACGGAATCGCAGTTCCACCAGTCTTGACCTGCAGTGCGATGGATGAACAAAACGTTTTCGCAGTCTGGGAAGAGGTTAAATCGCACTACAACGATCTGAAATCGAACGGCGCATTGATGGCACTGCGGCAACAGCATAATGCAAGCTGGGTGTGGAGCATCGTTGATGATCGAGTTCGACAATCCGTGCGAGATCACCCGGCCGTTGCCAAGATCCGTGCCAACCTTGAGGCGGAGGTATTGCGTGGTCAAATGACACCAGAATCAGCTGCTCGACAGATACTGGAGGCGTTTGGCGTCCCTATCGGCGACCATCGCCAAGCTGTGAATGACGGAAACCAATTACCATCAACCTCGAACACTGTGTAACAGAGAAGATCAGGCTATGGCCATTTCAAAACAGCTCCTCGACGATCTCGACAAGCGCCGCAGTGAATCACGTGTTGGTGGCGGAGAAAAGCGTCACGCGAAACGCACCGAGAAGGGGCAGCTCTCAGCACGGAAGCGGCTGGACGATTTTTTTGAGGCGAATACGTTTCAAGAATGGGGTATTCACGTCGACCACGGCTGCCATGACTTTGGTATGGAGAAAAAGTCGATGCCGTGCGACGGCGTCGTCACAGGAGTTGGCCGCGTGGCTGGACGTCCCGTTGCCGCATACAGCCAGGATGCGACTGTGGGCGGCGGCGCGCTCGGTCAACGGCACGCCAAAAAGATCTGCGACATCATGGAGTACGCCTTGGAAGCTGGCATGCCCATGGTCGGTGTCAACGATTCTGGCGGAGCGCGCATTCAAGAAGCCGTGGGTTCCTTGGCAGGCTACGGCCAAGTTTTTTACCGCAACGTCCTGCTATCCGGGTGTGTGCCTCAAATTGGAGTGATCGCGGGTAACTGCGCTGGCGGTGCCGCTTATTCGCCGGCCCTGATGGATTTCTTGATCATGACCCGGCAGAACGCCAACATGTTCATTTGTGGTCCTCAGGTGATCAAAGCTGCTACAGGGGTGGACTGTACCATGGAGGAGATTGGCAGTGCCTCAGCCAATGCTGCGATAAGTGGCAATGTTCACTTTGTCGCTGAGGATGACCATCATGCCATGCAGATCGTTGAGGAGTTGTTGTCGTACTTGCCCTCAAATAACGTCGGCAACCCGCCACACATGCCAACCGAAGAGATCTGCATGGACCCCGATGAGTCGATGAATGACATCGTGCCTGAGGATCCCAAAGGCACAATGAACATGTATGACGTGATCGACCGGATTGTTGATACAGATCGATTCCTCGAGGTACATCGCGACTTTGCGCAGAACCTGATCGTCGGATTTGGTCGCGTCGATGGAGTGGTCGTCGGGATCATCGCCAATCAGCCAAGTGTGAAAGCCGGCACGCTGGACATCGACGCTTCGGATAAGGGGGCTCGTTTCATCCGATTCTGCAACGCATTCAATCTGCCGATTCTGACGTTAGTGGATGTCCCTGGTTTTCTTCCCGGAGTGGCGCAAGAGCAGGGCGGGATCATCCGTCATGGGGCAAAGATGCTGTTCGCGTATTCCGCAGCGACCGTGCCCAAAATTACGGTGATCACGCGTAAGGCCTATGGCGGCTCGTATCTGGCCATGTGTAGCCGGGACTTGAAGGCCGACATGGTTTTTGCGTGGCCTACCGCTGAGATCGCGGTCATGGGCGCGGAAGGGGCGGTAAACGTGCTGTACCGCAGGGAACTGGAGGCGGCCGAAGACAAAGTCGCGCAACGCGAGAAGTTCATCGACGACTATCGGCAGCGGTTCGCTTCTCCCTACATGGCTGCTTCGCATGGAATGATCACCGATGTGATATCGCCTGCCCAAACTCGCTCCGTTGTATCGCTTGCACTACGCAATACGTTAAACAAGAACGAAACACGTCCCCCCAAGAAACATGGATTGATTCCCCTATGAGGAAACTACGAATCACGATTGAGAATAAGTCCTACGAAGTGACCGTCGAGGATTTGACGGAATCAGAGGGCTATCCTGGCGCGACTCCCGTAGCACGGCCCAATCCGCACAGCGCGGCTCCAGTTGCGGCTCCTGCAGAAAAGCCGGTGAAGCCAGACCTGCCGATTGATTCTGGCGCGGTCACCTGCCCTATGGCTGGATCAATCAAATCGATACTGGTCAAAGTGGGTGACACCGTGAAGCAAAACCAGCCTCTCGTGATCCTAGAGGCGATGAAGATGGAGAATCAGATCACCGCGCCAGTGGCTGGGACTGTCAACAGTATGGATATTGCCGAAGGTGACAACGTTCGCGAAGGCCACGTGCTGCTCGTCTTGGAGTAAATGATGCTAATTGCTCAACAGGCAGATGGGCCGCTGATCCGTTTTACGATGGAACCCCTTTTTGAAGACACGGGATTTGCCCTCGCAATCATGGGCGTGCTGGTGGTCTTCATGGCGTTGGCTCTGGTCATTGCATTCATCACGGTGCTCCCACATTTGGCGAAACGCACCGCAGCTCAACCGGTTCAGACCGATGTGAAGCCGACGGCACACGATGAATTGGCAGAGGAAACACTAGTTGTCATCGCGGCAGCTGTGGCGGAAACGATTCGACAGCGGCATCGAATTGTAAAAATCCGTGGCTTGACTCCCGAAGACCTGGGCTGGTCCTTCACCGGCCGCCTTCAACACCATCAGTCGCATCAGGTACGAGGTCGCACACGTCGATGAGTAGCTTCGACTACATTAGCCAGAAAGCGGTTCAGCTGTTTGAGACCACGGCGCTGCCTGGCATGGAACCGGGCAATCTGATCATGGTCGTGATCGGCATTGCCTTCATCTATTTGGCGATTTCCAAGCACTATGAGCCACTGCTGCTCGTGCCAATTGGATTTGGAATTATCGTCGGCAATATCCCCTCCGTCTCGGGAATGTCGTTGACGGTGTATGACGAAGGGACTGTGCTGAGATATCTCTATTTCGGTGTGGAGCAGGGTGTTTACCCGCCGCTCATTTTCTTGGGCATTGGTGCCATGACCGATTTTTCCACCATGCTCTCGAATCCGAAGCTTGTATTACTGGGGGCGGCAGCTCAGGTCGGCGTATTTCTGACCTACCTCGGCGCACTGTGTCTTGCGTTTACGCCTCAAGAAGCTGGAGCCATCGGCATCATCGGCGGAGCTGATGGCCCGACAGCAATCTTTCTCTCCTCGAGACTCGCTCCTGAGTTACTCGGTGCGATCGCGATCGCAGCGTATTCGTACATGGCACTTGTGCCGGTCATTCAACCGCCCATCATGAAGTTGCTGACTTCTCGCGAGGAACGACTCATACGCATGAAGCCCTCCCGCGAGGTATCGCGTCAGGAGCGGATCATGTTTCCCGTCGCGGCGTTCCTGATCTGTACAACGCTTGCACCAGGCGCGATCGTCTTGATTGGAATGTTATTCTTCGGCAACTTGCTTAAGGAATGTACCGTCACGGATCGCCTCGCGATGACCGCACGTACGGCGATGATTGACGTGGTTACGATCTTGCTAGGTTTCTGTGTCGGAACGAGTACCAACGCGCAGTACTTCTTGCAGGCGAAGTCGATTCTCATCTTTGTGCTCGGCGCGACTGCCTTTGCGGTGGCCACTGCGTGCGGCCTGTTGTTCGCAAAATTCATGAACCTGTTTCTGAACGAGAAGATCAATCCGTTGGTCGGTGCCGCAGGTGTCTCCGCAGTGCCCGACTCCGCTCGGGTCGTGCAGATGGTGGGCCAGGAGGAGGACCCCAACAACTTCTTGCTCATGCACGCGATGGCCCCCAACGTGGCCGGTGTGATTGGCTCTGCGATTGCCGCTGGTATCTTGTGGTCGCAACTGGGGAAGTAGACTTACCAACTAGCCACACTTTTCGATTCGTTAAGTCTTTGTTCGCTGTGAATTCTGGATTCGATGCGTCGTGCGCGCGAGAACGAGACGTCCATGAAAACGCGGCAGACAGTCGTTAGCTTACTGTCGCAAGTTGATTTCGAGATTTCGTGCGAACCTAAGGCTCGTCTTTGGGCTCTGGATATTGACCTTCATCGGTTTGAGATCTGCGGTCAAGCATGGGCTGCCTCCAGCGAAGATGTACTATGCCTGGACGCCGCAGTGACTGCCGCTGTGCGCCTGTATGCTGTTGAGCAACGGTGCGTGTTTGTCTTATTTTTTGTTAAAGGACGTTCCAATGAGCGCGCAATTGATTGAGCGGCACTTCGCCAAGATCGGCGCGCGTGCCAAAGTCGACGTGAGTGTGTCGAGACGACTGCGTAGCAACGTCGCGATCGATATTGGTTTGGACAGCGAAGGCGAGTACTTCGACGTATCTGTAATTCCCAGCCGCGAGCTGGATCTGCGGGTCATTGATATGCGTCCACAGGAGCGGCACTTGCTGCTGATGTCGCAGGACTCCGATGGAAAGCACAAGTTCTTGTGCGGCCATGACGAGCGCCATTGGTTCGTTGCTGCCGTGCCCGAGACGGCCCGCGCTTCCAACGTTGCTACAGCGATGGAAGCACTCAAGCCGCAGGCGGTCCGTCTGATGCAGGACCGTCTGAAGGTGAAGCCGAAGAAGCGAAATAGACGTCGAAACGAAGCGTTCGTTCGTCAAGGTGAGTGGTTCTTTGTTCCTGTGCCTGGTTGGGTTCATGTTAACGAGAAGCTCATTTTGCGGAACGAGCCGTTACAACGAGGCGGTGGCAAGCCACACATGGTCGAAGAATTGGTCCGTGACGGTGGAGAGACGGTCTATGTTAGCCCGCAGTATCCCAATGGTTTGACGCCACGCCAGCACGAGGTTCTGATCAGCCGCAAGCCGAAGTTACACAACCTACGCTGGATTACTCAACGGCGGAATCCACAGGTCCTCGTCCGAGGCAAGGTCCGGCATGCCGATCACAAGACGATTGTTCTCAATGACTGGCATCAAGTGCTCATGAACACCGAGACCCAGGCGGTTGCCATGCGGCACGTGGCCTTTCTTGACTGACGGCTCCCGCAGCAGCGGTCTGTCGGCTCCAGTCATACTTAGTCGAGGACTTTCCGCGCTGGGTATCCTAGTCGAGCTGCAACCCTTCAGCGGCTAACAATTCATCCGGTTCAATCCGCACGCGGAGCTTGGCTTCGGAGTTGCCGACAGGTCTGATGATGTATTCGCCGACGGGTAGTTTCGCGGAATACTCGCCATTCTGATCAGGCGCGATGCGCGGTTGGAGGCCAGGGCTGTCGAGGGATTGGAAGCAGACACGCGGATAGTGGTGGTGGTCGGGATCTTTCCAAGTCATTGAACCCGTGATGGTCCCGAACTGTGTGTCCGGATCGAGTAGCAATAGATTTCCGCAGCGATCAGAGTGCCACGCTTTCTGCGTACCCTTACCCCACGCAAGCCAAGAAAAGCTATCGTCGTCGTCCTTGTCCAGCACCGCGACATCAAAGCCCATTGAGCGGCCCGGACTGATTACTTCGTCGGTGCTGATTCGCCACTCGTACGTCCGCTCGCTACCGTTGGTTGCCGAAGCGACTTCGGCTTTGCGGTTGGCATACTGGAGCGAGTTGCCGTAGAAGTTGTACTGCTCGACGCGGGGATTTCGTATTCGATGATCCGAATCGACGTAGATCTCATTACCGTCCTGAGCTGACCAGTCACGACCCGCTCGCGCGTCGATGACCAGCGACTCGTCGGACACGGTCACCGCAACATAGATGGCCTGCTCGTCGACGTTGTAGCCCACTCGATAGCTGGCGGTCAGATCGGCGTCGTCGTTGGTTGCGGCTCCGGCATTGCCATCACCGATTGAGTACGTTGACATCCCCGCTGGCCAATCGCTCAAGTCGCCGTCGATCGTAATGTTGGCGATGGGATAGGCTATCGCGATTGAATCGTTGCGAGATTCTCCATAGCCGGTGGCGAGCAACAGATGGTCTCCGGAGTGGAGGGCAAATCCGTCGCCGCCCCAAGTGACGTTGTTGTTTTTGCGAACGCGAACTAGCGACACCTCTAGCATTTCCGCTTCGACAGATTCATCTGCGGTGACAGTCACCTCCACCGGTTCGTCAACTTCGAAATCATGGTCCGCATCATCGACAACCGAAACGGCGTAGCTACCGACTGGGAGAACTGCCCGGTAGCTACCCGCTTCGGAGCAACTTACAGTTGTCCATAGCTCTGGGGAACTGAGCGACTGCAAGCGTAATTGTTTCTTGGCATGCTTCGCTTCGGGTGACCAGTTTGATTCACCGACGATCTCACCGACTGGTTGGTCGGAGTTCAGCAAGAGAATGTTGCCATGATTATTCTGGGAATAGATCTTGTGCGTACCGCTCCCCCAGGTGAGCCAGGTGAACGACCCATCCTGGTCTTTGTCGAGAATCGCTACGTCGAAGCCCATCGATTTTTGGGCTGCGACGCCATCCTCCAAGTCGACACGCCACTCGTAGTACCGAGTCGTTCCTTGTTGCCCAACGATCAAACCGACACCCTTAACGCCCTCGTTGTTGCCGTAAGCGTTTAGACTGTCACCGTAGCGTGTGTATTGTGCTAGTCGAGCCTTTCCAGCGAGATGACGTGCGTCGACGTACAGTTCGCAGCCGTCTTGTACGTCCCAGCGGTATTGGCCGGCTGTGGGATCGACCACCTGCGAATCATCATTCACTTCTACCAGCACGTAGAGCGCCTGATCAGCTTCGCTGTAGCCGGCTTTGAAGCTGGCAGACAGATCTTCATCATCGGCAGGTTGATTACCGACTTCGGCGCGCTGGATCGGGTAAGACTTTAGTTCCGCTGGCCAATCCGATGGATCACCGTCAATTTTGATTCCATTCACCGGGTACACGACTGCCGTTGCATCGGCGTAGTCGTCTTTTGCGACCGCTGGTTCAGTGGTCGGACCCGAGTTGCTCCATTTGGTGTTCTCCTTGGCAGCGAATCTGGCCTTCGATAGTGCCTCCTTGTCCAGGTAATTAGCATCGTTGCCTTGCTTGCCTTGGTCGACAATCGGCGTCGTTTTTTCCTCGGGCTGAGCAATCGGTAGCGGTTGCTCCTGTTTGTCCACGGAGGATTCGGCATTGGCCTTGTCGACGGGTTCTGAGTCGGCGGTGCCGTTGCTCAAAAATCCGCCTGCTGCAACCAACGCGAGAGCAGCCAATCCGCCCCAAAGGGCAGAGACCCAGGTTGATCGCTTGCTGTCGTCATGTTGTTGAGTCGTCGGCTCTGCGAGCGTGTCCACCCACTCGCGCGGTGGAGCCTGGACCAGTGTTGGGTTTTGCAGATGGGCCAGCTCATGCGAGAGCACGGCCGCAACTTGCTCCGCTGACTCGAAACGATCCTGTTGCTGCTTGGACATGAGTTTGCGGATAAAGGTTTCCAGCCAGCTGGGAATCTCGGGGTTCGATTCACGAATCGAGCGTGGCTCGGCCTCGCAGATGCGACGGATGACTCCGTAAACGGTTTCGGCCGGGAATGGTGTGCGGGCGGTACACATCGTATACATCACGCTCCCAAGGCTGAACAAGTCGGAACGTTGATCGATTTGGTCACCGCGGGCTTGCTCCGGTGCCATGTAGCTAGGCGTGCCGGTAATCATCCCGCTCATCGTCACGGTCGCGCCGTCGGTTACGCGAGCCAGACCGAAATCGGAGACCAGCACGCGATCCAGTCCGTGCTCCAGAAGGATGTTGGCGGGTTTGATGTCGCGGTGGACGATTCCCTGGGCGTGCGCCGCCGCTAGACCGTTCGCGATTTGCATGGCGATTCGCACGACTTCGCACGCATCGAGCGGGCCTTGTCGCTCGATGCGATGTTGCAACGAGGCGCCACTAATGAACTGCATCACGAAGTAGGGCAGTCCGCGGTGCTCGTCGACGGCATAGATCGGCACCACGTGTTCGTTAACCACAGCCGCGATGGCGCGCGCTTCGCGCTCAAACCGCCGTCGCGCCGCACCGTTGTTGGAAAGCGTAGGCGAGAGAACTTTGATCGCGACATAGCGGTTAAGGCTCGATTCAAACGACTTGAGCACTATGCCCGCGCTACCGCGGCCAACGACACCACAAATCTCATACGTGCCGATCCGCCCGAGCATGTTCGGGTCGTCGGTTGGGCTGATATTGCTGATCAGATCCTGGATGTTGGTGTCGGCATTGCCCGGCTGATGGTCGGAGGTCTCCATCAGCTCGTCGCGATTGAGGGCCGGATCGGTGGAGAGGTTATCTGGCAATTCCTGCCACAGCTGTTGGTCGGCGGCTAGGGATTCTAAGGTAGCCTGACAGGCGGGGCAGCTGTCCATGTGGCTGAGCACTTCTGCTTCGTCGACCTTGTCCAGCTGATCACTGAGTAGCAGCTGTAGTTGTCGTGGGTCGTAGCACTTGTCACGAAGCTTGGTCATCGAACTACCTCGTTTAAGATGAAGTTAGTGTTGATTTGCGCTGAATGATCTGTAAGCGAGCGGAGTGGCAATTTTCCCGCAGACAAGTCGGTTTTATGTATCTTGAGAAAGTTCCCATTCGAGAGTGTCTACGTGCGACAACTTATCCCGCACCCGTGCCACAACACGACACTTATTGGCATACACGGCACCGACGGTCAAACCCAATGAATCAGCGACCTGCTGGGGCGTTTGCCCCTCGACCGCCGTCATCCAAAACGACCGCCACGTCGAGTCGAGCACTTCAGGGCGAACCTCCTCAGCCGCCCAATGGAACATAGCGCGGCGGTATTCCAACTGAAAGGCGGTAGCTTCTTTGTCGTCGGTGGTCGGCAACTCAGCCAGCAATTCGCCGACGCGGGAGTCACCACTCGCGACGGCTTGCTTTCGTCGACGGCGCAGGGTGTCGATTGCAACGTTGCGTGCAACGCGAAATAGCCACGCACGCAGGCTGCCGCGCGAGTCTTCGCAGTCCCACGTGTCGACGCGATTGTGAACGGCTGCCAACACCTCTTGCGTCGCGTCCCAGGCATCGGCTTCCTGCAGGCCTTTCGATCGACAATAGCGAAAAATTGCCAGTTCGTAGATCGAAATAAACTCGCGCCAGGCGTCGTTCTCCTGCCGTTTCAGCCTCAACAGCAGGCTTTGTCGCGTTTTGAGCAGTTCGTCTGACATGGCGTGGTTCCCGATCCAACTGGGCGGTCTTATTGTAACTCGCACCAACGCACTACTTCTGACACGAAAATTGAAAAGTTCTCCTTAGAGTAGAACAGATAGCAATTGTGCCAAATCTGCACCGAAAGGCGCAGGCGAAGAGGCCTCGTATACGCACGGCGTACGAGCCGATCTATAGAGACTTAAGTGTGCTGCGTGCCTAGATTAGGCCAGGGATTTCGACAGCACCTGCCAGTGTTCGTCGCGCAGTGCGCCTTCATCGAAGAGCGAGATGCCGCTGCCACCGCCGTCTTTGGCGATTCGAATCGCGGTTTCCAGCTCCGCGGGTGGAATCGCCGAGACGAATAAGCCCGCATAGATCGGACTGGGGCTCACCAGCCGTCCGAGCGCCTTGCGCGTCTCTTCGCCGATCCAAGTGAGGTCTTCGTTGTAGAACGAGTGGTACAGCATGGGAAGATAGGCATCCAATTCCCATGTGTGCCAAGCTTGACGCACAAATTTCCAGTTCGGAAATACCGCGGCTGTGACGAACTTGTCGTGCTCCCGGGCCTTCGGCGCCAGATGTCCTTTGACCATGCCTGACACGCTGTCGTAGCGGAACTGCCGCCATTGTTCGTCGGCTGACGGGTCTTCCAAATCTTTTAGTGGGTCGATGCCGGTCTCGTCTTTAAACTCCTTGCGACAGTTCTCGCAGTAACAGTAGTCGTACTCTGGATACTCCCGGTCTTGCACGATGTTGTACTTTGCCCACAGTCCTTTGGCCAAAATGACATCTGGCAAACGGACGTAATCGAGGTGTACTCCGTCCAAGTCGTCAATGGCCGCCAACGCGGCGACATTTCCCCGGATGAACTCGCGAACCTCGGGGAGTCTCGGACACAAGAATTTGTAGTAGTTGACGTAGGCGGGCTTTGTGTTGGCCGGCTCCCCCTTGCCGTTGACTGCGTACCAATCGCCATGCTGCTTAACGATCCGTGGATTGTTGCACGGCACCGTCCACATCCAGGCGTGGACTTGTACGCCTTCGGAGTGCGCGATCGGAATGATCCGCTCAAGCAGGTTGGCTCGCGTCTCAACGAGCGGATTGGGATGCTCAAAAAAAGCCGTACTGCCGTTGTAGACCTCGGGCAGGACGCCATCGATTCCAGTTGCTTTGAGCTTCGCGAACAGCCGCTTCCAATCATCGTCAGGACGTCGGGGACTGGGACGCATCCATAGCCAATTCTTCGGCAAGCTGCGAGCGGATTCCGAGGCGTTTGCATCCGCGGCATGAATTGCGGGAAGTCCTAGGACGCTCGATGCAGCGACCGCCACTCCGGATTTGACGACTGCCCGGCGGGTTACCATTGCGGGTCCCTCGAGATGGTGCATGCTAAAACCCTAGCTTCAATGTTGGAATCGATTCAAATTCTGCCGTCCGCCCGACGTGAACAGATCGCAATGAGATGCGATGCCGTTCGAAATCCAGGTACCGATCCTCAACAACAAGTGACGAATTGATCACGGTAATCATCAACACTTCTGTGCTTAACCTACGGTATCGCGTGCTCACTGTGCGGATGGACGGCTGTGATTAGGTCGCAATGCCAGTGGTCTAGCATCCGAAATGATGATGACAAGGTGGATTGTATGCAAGGCAGGCAAGGCCCGACTGATGCGCCAAGCTACCGGCCGTCTCGGTGCGAGCGATCAAAGTTCCAGGTGTTAGTAGCTCTGCCTCAATCCCCGCCGTTCGGAGATGCGTTAATGAAGCCTTCGGCGCCAGCCCGCCAGGAAGGCTTGGATGCCCAGTCAAATTTGACAAGGACTATCGCTCTCGATAAGGTATCCAAAGAGTTCAACCCTGCCTTCTGGGAGTTGAACGGGTTGGCTACGCGTATTGCTCGCGTTCGTCACGCCTCACCTTTTTCGATTGGAGAGTAATCGTATGCGTCGTCGCGGTTTTACTCTTGTTGAGCTTCTTGTTGTGATTGCCATCATCGGTGTGCTGGTCGCGTTGCTGCTGCCGGCCGTCCAAGCCGCGCGTGAGGCGGCTCGCCGAAGTGCCTGCTTGAACAACATGAAGCAAATCGCGTTAGCACTTCACAACTACGAGTCGACGAACGAACGTCTCCCGAATGGATCGAGTTATACGAGTGCCGCAGGTCCGCACACGACCTGGGCTGCGGAGGTTCTTCCGTTCATGGAACTGCAAACGGTTTTCGATCGGTTCGACTTCACGAGAAAAATGTCGGATCGCCGGTCGGTCAACGAGCAGGCGGCCGCCGAAACGGCAATTCCTGTCTACACGTGCCCTAGCGACGAACGCGCCAACGAGCCCATCCTCCTGGAAGGACGCGGTGAATCAAGTCTCGTAGCTGGTGGCGGCAGTAACAATCCTGCCCAAGCCCAGGGACTGTGGTACACGGGTTCGATTGGACCAACTTCACCAGATGGCTGTGATTCCTTCTGTCCGGAAGGGCGTCCCTCATATTGTTGTCGAGGGTGCAGTTTCGGTACCTGGCCAGTTTCGGGTGAGAATGAGACCTGCGATTTTAGTAGAGGCCCCGGCGACAGTTCGGTGGGAATGTTCTCGCGATTCCCCATCGGGTACGAGTTTGCCGAGGTCACCGATGGGCTGTCCAACACACTCATGATCGGCGAGACATTGCCTTATCATTGCATCTGGAACTGTGTGTTCTGCCCGAACTTTCCTCTTTCCAGTACTTCGGTACCCATGAATCACATGGAAAGCGATAGCGGCACCCGTGACGGAACTTGGAGACGAGTTTGCGGCTTCAAGAGCTCGCATCCTGGCGGTGCACAATTCGCTATGGGCGATGCAAGTGTGCGTTTTCTCACCGAGACGATGGACTATCGCTTGTTCAACGAACTTGGCACCCGGGCCGATCAGGAGCCGGTAGATTTGCCCTAACTCGCCTGATAGCTGAATTAGTCAGTTGGCCAAGGTGGAACACACGAATGGTGCGACGGAGTCCACGCCCAATTTGCCTGCTGTTGCTGATCTTGAGCGGCTGCGGAGATTCGCTTGAGATCGTCCCTGTTGAAGGTCGCGCCACACTTGATGGCGGTGATTGGGGGCGCGCCGGCATGATCTATTTCGCTCCGTTGGAGCCAGCGCCGGGATTTCCGAGAATGCCGGGGATGGGCGACGTGAACAAGGATGGTTCGTACTTCGTGACGACGCAGCCAGACCGGGTGGGCCTGGTGCCAGGCAAATACCGAGTGAGCGTCGAGATTTGGGAGGTTCCCCCCACAATGGGCGGCCCTCCGGCCAAGAGTTACGTGCCAAAAAAATACCGCGCCGCCGCGACAAGCGGCATTGAACTTGAAGTGCCGGCAAATGCTACCGAGGCGATTGAGTTTAACTTCGATATCCCGTCTTCATAGTGTTTGGATCTCGGGCCTTGCTGGTTCGCGGTGTTGTAGCGATTCTGCAGTGCCTAGTACACCGCCACACGGGACGCCGACGCCCGGGACAGCGAGTAGCGGGACAGTCGTGCGGCACTCAAGTACGCACACCGCCGCTATTTCGTCGATTCCGACGAAGCAAGCATGTCAAGCTATACCTGCTTGGTGCGTGCTACTATAATCGGGACACGAGTAGCAGGATCGTTCGATTACCACAGCGATTCGATGAGGGCGGGTACCGACCCTTTTTTCCGGTTGTGTGTGCACTCTGGCACCTGTCCACGAGTGCGAAATACCTAGCCGCCACCGATTTCGACGCTGCTCACCTAAGCAGGCTTTGAGGCCGTAGTTTACGTTGAGGTGACGATGCCGTCTTCCAATCCTAAAGTTCCGCGATTAATCGATGTTGCTAAAGCGGCTGACGTCTCGCTAGCGACCGCTTCTCGTGTTCTCAATGGGGATTCGGATAGCTTTGGGACGAAGACGCAGGAAAAGGTGCGCAAGGCTGCAAGCGACCTCGGTTGGCGACGGAATCTGCTGGTCGACAGTATCCAGAAAGGCCGTACCAAGACAGTGGGCGTGATGATCCCGCCGCACGACAGCTTTTGGAATGGTGTCTTGGCTGGCATCCACATGGAACTGGCAACAGCAGACTACCTGCCGATTACGATCTGGACCGGCGACTGCCGCGAATACCCAGAGTTCGGCAAGAACAATGACAAAGACGCGGTGGCTTTGATCAATCGGCTCCTGGACCGTCGGGTGGATGGCATCATCCTCTGGCCAAGTTTTGCCGTCGCGTATTACGAACACTACCGAGCGCTCATGGATCGGCGCATTCCGGTCGTGGTGATCGATCACAAGTTGTCAGATGAGGACATCGCTGATTCCATCGAGACCGACGAAGAGCAGGGCACTCGGTTGGTTGCTGAGCATCTGTTGAGCTTGGGTCACCGGGAAATTGCGTGTTTCTCCGCCCGCGAAGTGGATTGGCAATCGTGGTCGATTCGCAGAAGGTCACTCTTCGAGCGCGCGGTACAGGAACTGTCGGGAACTGAGGTCGTCAGCTACAAGACCAACGCCAAGGGAGATAACGCGATGGAAGTGGCAACCGAGATTCTGTCGGCCACACCGAGGCATACGGCAGTTTTCGCGGTCACCGACCACATGGCTAGGTTTCTTTACCGCGCTGCCAGGCAGCTTGGCTTGAAAATCCCCGAAGACGTTTCGATCGTGGGTTACGCCGACCTGGAATTCAACGAAGACTTGTCGCCTTCGCTCACGTCGGTCCGTCAGAATCCCAAAAAGATCGGTCAATTGGCCGCAAAATCGGTGCTCGACCGGCTGTCGGACAAGAGCGAGTCTGCCGCACCGGCAAAAGTACGTCGCGTATCCACCGAGCTGATCAGTCGGGAATCTACGGCCACTTGCCCGGTGAGTTAGCAGAATTGTTGTCCAGATCACCAGTTCTGGCGGGGGGTGCCAGAATGTTCGCAGCACAACGAAATGTCCACATTCCTGGGTAAGACAAAAACGTGTGGTGTGACACAAAATCTTAAAATTTTGTTTGCAATAATGGTTGTTCTTGTTAAACTGACAGGACTGGCACGCTCCTTAAAGTATTTTAAGTCCTGCATAATGGGCTCCTCTTCGAAGTAATCGCAGGGTCTAGTTGCCTAGTTAAAATTTTGTTAATTCCTCGGAGCTAGTCTCTTGGGGGCTAGCATCACGAGGCAATCGTCTGATGTCTAGCCGGAAACTGTGCCGCGTAAATGCGGCGTTCGGAACACGCGATTTTTGACTGCCAATCTTCGTCGGAGGTAAAAATGAAACGGAATCAAAACGTGGCAAACAGCACAAGGTTCGGTAAGAGAGCATCATCGGCTCACTCGGCTTTCACGCTAGTAGAACTTCTAGTCGTGATTGCAATCATCGGTGTGTTGGTAGCGCTATTGCTCCCTGCTGTGCAGGCAGCCCGGGAATCTGCGCGGCGTACCACGTGTTTGAACCAGATGCGGCAGATGATGATCGCGATGCACAATCATGAGAGTGCTCGCAAGTTCTTCCCTTCCGGTGGGATTATGCCGTGGCCGTTGATCGAAGACTACCAAGCTGGAGGCAAGCCGTTCGCCGCACCCAAGCAGGGACTGAGTTGGGCATTCCAGATTTTGCCGTACTTGGAGCAGGGCGCTGTGCACAACCTCGCGACCACGCAACAAGTATCGGAGACCCCGATTGCACTGTATTTTTGCCCGTCACGTAGGCCTCCGACTCAGAACCCGAATAATAACCGATGGTTGATGGACTATGCCGCGCTGATCGGTGCACCGACCCCTGGGCAGGAAGATGAGTACGGTTGGGCATTTGCTCGCGTCCCAGTAGCTGATTATCCGCAGCGAATGGCTGACGGTGAAATGTGTTTCCAGGAAGCTATGTGGGGCGGGACTCGTCATTTCCTCGCTCCAGGCGACGTCTTTGATCCTTCCAGAAGTGGCCGCTTGCCGCTGTACCCGACGCAGGGAGTGATTAGAAGAAGTAGTTACTTCGTAACACCGCAGACCGGCCTAAACGGCAATCCAGAAGTCTCCAATCTCGGTCTGCCTGGACCTACAAAATTTCGCAACATCACCGATGGCACCAGCAACACGATCGTGTTAGCAGAGAAATATGTTCCCGCCGCCAGACATGATTCTTCGGGGACGGATGACGACGCGGGTTGGTCGGATGGCTGGGACTACGATACGCTGCGACTGGCGTCATGCAGACCAGTGCATGATTCAACGATTGTAACGGGCGTGTCCCCAGTCCTTGCTGGGTCGTCTCATCCTGCCGTGTTCATCGTCGGGTTCGCGGACGCGTCGATGCAAGCGGTCAACTACGATGTCGATTTGCTCATGCTCAACCGCATGGCCAACATGTCGGACGGAGAGGTGGTCGACAAGGGGACTCTGTAGTTTTTTGAGACTCTGTGGTTTTTTGAAAATTTGTTTGACAATTTGTTAGACAAGCTAATTCCGCCGTTGTTAAGATGATTCTTGTCGAAAGTTCGGGGGAACTAAGACGGGACAGTAGAGAAGAGAACTGAGAAGAAGCTTTTCAGAAGAAAAGACGTCGACTTTTCTGATAGTACTTTTAATGAGGGAGAACATCTGATGTTAGTGAATCTAGGTACTTGCTACCGCAACCTTCCTGCCCTAGTGGCACTAGGGCTGTTTACTTGCCTATCGGCAAGTGCTGATGCCCAAGAAATTCGCAACTACAATGCGAACTTCACCACCAACACGATCGTGGCTGACGGTGTGATCAGTCCTGGGGAATGGGACGGGGCTGACAGCTCTGCTGGCGATTGGCGCGAATTGCGTAATGACTTTTCCGACGTTGATACCGACAACAATCGCTTCCAGATTTTGTGGGATGCCGAGAACCTATACATTCTTTACGAAACCGATTACGACATCGCTGGTGGTTGGTTGAGCAACTTGGGCGGCACGCGGCCTGACGTTCTGTTCGCTGAGGAAAACCTCAACCTGTATATCGACCCGAACCGTGACGGTGACCTGAACACCGACAACGACGGCAACCCAATCGATCCCTCCGCAGCCAGCAACCAAAACGTTGACGGTTATCAGTTCGCATTCAACCAGTATGAAGGTCTGGCCATCTCCACGGCTGCTGACTTCCAAGGCGTTGGTTTCTTCACGGAAGCTCACGTGAACTCACCGTTTGGTGACCAAGGTCAGTGGAACAATGGCGACCCTGCCGTTAGCGGTGGCGGCATCTTCCACAGTGATGGAATCACCGTCGCACAGAACTACACGAACTCCGGTGGTAATGGAGCTGGTGGTCTTGCTGAGATCGTCATCCCATTCTCGGACTTGGATGCCCTAGAAGACGTACCCCGCGGTGCTGGAAATGCTGATGTCGATGCCGATGCCGACGTCGACGGAACTGACTACCTGATCGCTCAGGTTGACGGCAACACGGTTGTCGATCCGGCTGAAGGTCCAGAAGCTGCAGTTGCACGTTGGTTGGGTCAGTATCCTCGCCCTGACTCGTTCGAGTCCGGCTTGAACGCTACCGATGGTGGCGATCGCACTGGTCCCGAGAACGGCGAAGTTTGGGGATTCAACATGTCCATGATCACACGTGAGAATCCCGGCAACTTCCTGCCGATCTGGAACTGGCATTCGAGTGGTAGTTTTGCATCGTGGCCGCATGGTACGCTGACATTCGTCACTCCTGCGGTTTCTGCTGGCTCGGTCCCAGAACCAGGATGTGCAATGCTGGCTGCTAGTGCTCTTCTGATTTCGTTCGCAAGACGACGTCGCTAGGATCTGCACGCCAACTCAATAGGATCTCGGTGGGTTGGTGGGGGGCAGCCACCGATTCATTCGAGGCATAGTCACCAAGCGAGGCGAATCCGCTACTGGATACGTCTCGCTTGGTGTATTTTATTGATGCAGGTTATTCCAAACCTATCGGTGAATCGCTAACTCCGTTCGATGTGGTCGCCGCAATGTTGTGGCCACATGTCAGAGGGTGATTGCTGAAGAGTGAGTGCTGCACCGTGTGCTGTCATGCTATCGCTAGACCGTTCGTCGCGTTGCTGCTGGGGGTCTTCCTGGTGCAACAGGGTGCTGGGCAAGTTCCATTCTCTGTTCAAGGTCCCGGAGTAGACGCGGATGATTTTCGAATTACCGAGTTCGCTTCAGGGCTGAATTTCCCGGTAGGAATGGTCGAACTCGACGATGGCTCGTTGCTTGTAGCGACCAGCAACGGCAACAGCTTTTTCGGCAGCTCGTCGGGATCGTTAGTCCGCTTGGCCGACACCAACGGTGATGGAGTTTCCGACGTAAGCCAGACGTTGGTCTCCGACGTTCCCAGCGGGAAGCTCTCCGCGTTGCGACGATCTGGCGATCTCGTGTTCGCTACGGGGCAAGGTGGCGGCGCACCAATCGCCATTTATCGGCTTGGGGAAGACGTCGATGACCCGCTGACTCTGCAGGGCACGCTGACCATCAACTACTCGGGAAGCTGGCTGCACCCGCATTCGGCGCTGGCGGCACGCCCGACACCGGGAGTTGCCGGTTCTCACGATCTGTTCTTCCAGCTAGGCTCA
>JANQQA010000013.1 GCA_028285205.1 Bythopirellula sp.
GATGTGGGTCGAGAGTTGCTTGTGGTTCCATTGGGTCGAGTAGCGGCAGTTGAACCGCGCTCGCAAGTCCCCCGGGGTCACGTTCGGGGCGCCTGCATCGCTATCAACGCGAACCACCTGGAAGCTGGTCGGGGGGAAGTGAGAATTTCCCTCATCGAGAGGATGCTGGTTCATGTAATCCACAAATCGCGCAAAAGCATGAATCGGGTTGCTGGCTTCCTGCGGGTAGGCCACGTGCCCCTGCACGCCTTTGATGGTCATGATTCCGCTGAGACTTCCGCGCCGCCCAACGCGAATCGTGTCGCCCAATTCGTTGCCGCTGGAGGGTTCGCCGACAACACACCAGTCGATGGACTCTCCGCGCTCGGCGAGCCATTCCATTACTTTCCTGGTGCCGTCGGCAGCCGGACCTTCTTCGTCGCTCGTAATCAAGAAGGCGATCGAGCCGGAGGGCGAGGGATGGCTGGCCAGAAAGTCCTCGGTGGCCGTGATCATTGCAGCCAGACTGCTCTTCATATCGGCCACTCCGCGTCCCAATAGTCTGTCGCCGTCTACAGTGGGTTCGAAGGGTTCAGTGTTCCACTCGGTCAACTGCCCGGGGGGCACGACGTCCGTGTGCCCCGCAAAACACAGCACGGGTCCGGCACTGCCGTAGCGTGCCCAAAAATTGCTGACTTCGCCGAAAGGCAGATCGAATATCTCAAATCCGAGAGTTTCTAGGCGTGCACACAGGAGCGCTTGGCAGCCATCATCCGCGGGCGTAATCGATCGTCGGCGAATGAGCGACTGGGTCAGTTCGAAGGTGGAGGAATTGGTCATTAACGAGGGTTCAATTCTATTTTATAAAAACTTTGTAAGTATATGAAAATAATAAATAAAGAGCATTTCTAACTGTTGTGGAAGATACGAAACTGCAATAATTCCTTAACAATCCGTGCGTACCTTACCCTGCTTCAAATCCAAGGTCTTACAATCCGTTCAGGTTATCTGCCAACCAATTTGAGGAGTCCTCGATGCACGCTCTCGTTTCCAAATGTCTCGCGCTTACCGCTACCGCGGCGGTCCTCGTCGGTTGCGGCGATAGCGGTGCACCACAGGCGCCGGCCGCTCCGGCTGCCAGGGACTTTATCAGCATTGTAGGATCTTCCACGGTTTACCCATTTTCGACAGCCGTTGCGGAGCAGTTTGGCCGCGCCACCGAATACAAGACGCCCAAGATCGAATCGACTGGATCCGGCGGCGGTTTGGAGTTGTTCTGCCAGGGCATCGGCGTCAATCACCCAGATATCACCAACGCGTCGCGTCGTATCAAGTCATCAGAGATCGAGAACTGCGCGAGCAATGGGGTGACTGAAATCGTCGAAGTGAAAGTTGGCTACGACGGGATTGTCTTGGCCCAGTCGAGAGAGGTTGAGCCTTTGTCGATCAGCCGGAGCGATATTTTTCTTGCCCTAGCGAAGCGGGTGCCCGGCCCAGATGGGCTCGTTGAAAATACGGCCGAGACTTGGTCAGACGTCAATCCTGAACTTCCGAATGTAGCGATCGAAGTCTACGGTCCACCGCCGACCTCCGGTACGCGGGATGCGTTCGTGGAGCTCGCGATGGAAGGTGGATGCAAGACTTTTGAATCCATCGCCGCACTCAAAGATGCCGATTCCAACGAGTTCAAGCGTGTCTGTCACACGATTCGAGAGGACGGGAAGTACATCGAGGCCGGTGAGCAGGACAACTTGATCGTTCAAAAGCTTGCGGCCAATCCCGACGCACTTGGAATATTCGGGTATAGCTTCCTGGACCAAAACTACGACAAAGTTCAGGGCGCGATTGTCGATGGCGTCGATCCCGAGTTTGAGTCCATCGCGGATGGTTCCTATCCCGTTTCTCGCTCGCTCTACATGTACGTGAAGAAGGCCCATGTTGGCGTTATTCCTGGCCTCGAGGCTTTTCTCGCCGAATTTGTAGCCGACAGTACCTCCGGCGAAGAGGGCTACCTTGCAGAGCGGGGCCTCATTCCGCTGCCGCCTGCCGAACGAAGCGCGGTAGCTGCCGACGTCCTCGGTTTGAAGCCGATGGCTAGCTTGTAGGATCGTGCCTTCACCCGCGGACTGTAGCTAGCGCATCCCAGTGCAGCAGTCATCGCTCATTTTGATCTTGGCGGCCATGACGATGGCCGCCTATTTCTTTGGCCGCCAGCGTTCGGTT
>JANQQA010000015.1 GCA_028285205.1 Bythopirellula sp.
TGACTGTGGATTCAAAAGGTCGTTGCAACACCTAAACTCTATCACCGTAGAGAGGAGGATGTTGCAGATGGGGAATCGCAAGAGGCGTCACTATACGCAGGCTGAGAAGTCGTTGATGTGGGATCGCTGGCAACAAGGTGATTCCATGAACGAGATTGGCCGCATGTTCGGCATTCAAGGCCACTCATCGATCCAAAGGATCTTTTCCGAGACAGGCGGCATCAGGCCGGCAGAGCGACGGCGCTCGTCACGATGTCTGTCGTTGTTGGAACGGGAGGAGATCTCTAGAGGTCTTGTCGCAGGTCGATCTATCCGATCGATTGCAGCAGACCTTGGTCGCGCACCATCGACGGTCAGCCGAGAGATTCGACGCAATGCAGATCTTCGTCGGTATCGAGCGGCAACGGCGGATGCGGCGGCCTGGGAGCGAGCCAAGCGGCCGAAGACCTGTAAACTGGCGCAGCATCCGGCGCTGGCAGCGGATGTGGCCATAAAGCTTAATCTGCAGTGGTCACCTCGTCAGATCGCCGGTTGGTTAAAACGCCAGTATCCGCAAGACGAGAGTCGACAGGTGTCTCACGAGACCATCTACAAGAGCTTGTACATCCAGGCCCGCGGGGCCTTGAAGAAGGAGCTGATCCAACACCTACGCCGTACGCGCGCCTTGCGCCGATCGCGACATCATACTCAAAAGACTGACAACCACGGGCGCATCAGCGATACCGTATCGATCAGCGAACGGCCGCCCGAGGTCGAGGATCGAGCGGTTCCAGGACACTGGGAAGGTGATCTGCTGTTCGGCAGTAACAACAGCCAGATCGCAACACTCGTGGAGCGGCATACACGCTACGTGATGCTGGTAAGGGTGAAGAGCAAAGACACGAAGACAGTAATCGATGCCCTGATCAAGCAGGCGCACAAGTTACCACGGGAACTCTACAAGTCGCTCACTTGGGATCGCGGCAAAGAGATGGCCGATCACGAACGCTTTAGCCTGGCGACCGACATCGATGTCTACTTCTGCGACCCACAGCAGCCCTGGCAACGTGGCTCAAATGAGAACACCAACGGCTTGCTCAGACAGTACTTCCCGAAGGGAATGGACTTGTCGAACGTTCATCAGAATCGGCTGAATGCTGTCGCAAGAAGGCTCAACGAACGACCGCGAGAAACTTTACAATTTTACTCGCCGGTCGAAAAGTTTAACGAATGTGTTGCATCGACCGGTTGAACCCGCAGCCGTAACCGGACCTTTACCTGGTTTCTTCTACGAATCCCCCTGTTGACCCCTAAGGACCCGCTGAAAGATGAGCAATGATCTGCAAAAGCTGGGTGGTATCGCCGCGCTGATCGAGGCGGCGCTATACGTGACGGGCTTCGGCCTGTTCCTGACCGTACTCGATTCAAGCAGCTACGACGGACCCGTCCAAAAGATCGGCTTCCTGGCGGCCAATCAGGTTGCGTCGTACATCGCCTACCTGCTCATCTATGTCGTGTTCGGCCTGGTGCTCGTTGTCCTGGCGCTTGCGCTGCACGAACGATTGAAGAAAGGCTCGCCAGCAATCATGCAGACGGCGACCGCTTTCGGTCTGATCTGGGCGGGACTGGTCATCGCGAGTGGCATGATCGCCAACATCGGTCACTCTGCTGTTATTGGCATCTTCAGCGAGAACCAGGATCAGGCTGTTTCGCTTTGGCTGGCGATTGGTGCAGTACAAGATGCCTTGGGCGGTGGAAACGAGATTGTAGGTGCCCTGTGGGTACTCCTGCTGAGTTGGGCAGCACTGAGAGGAAGCAGCCTGCCGAAGGCGCTGAACTATCTTGGGGTACTGGTCGGCCTGGCCGGAATGCTGACAGTTGTCCCGACATTTGGTGTGTTAATGGATGTTTTCGGGTTAAGTCAGATAGTGTGGTTTGCATGGCTGGGGATAGTCCTGTTGCGGGAAAAATCTGTCGCGACGTGAATATCGAAGGCGTTTGAGTCGTGAACTTCTCCCAATGGCCGAAACAAGCCGCCCAAGCCTTTTGGTTTAACTCAAGGCTGCTGACTCTGAGGAGACGACGGGATTGAATAAGGTAGGCGCAGGAATAGCAGTTGGTGTAGCACTCGGCGTTGCGTTGGGAGCAGCGATAGAAAACGTCGGTGCGGGCATCGCAATTGGAATTGCGATTGGCGCAGCTATCGGCGCATCACAAAAGAAGAAAAGTGACTAAGTCAGTTCAGCCCAACTAGCCGAATGGCCGCTTGTTACGGTTACCCAACCAGCCCCCAGATTCCACGTCGGATGATCCACAACGACGAATGAGTTCCTGGAGCCCAGGCTTCAATCGTCGCTGGAGACCAATCCCTTCAATCCCGGATAGTCCGGTGGGTGCTTCTCCGCGCGGAAGTAGGAATCTCGCGCACCGTGTTCGTTGCGGTATTCATACTCCCAGACAATATCGCCGGATCGCGTGACCTCACGCTGGAAGCCGAGTGCACCGGCATTGATGAAGGTATTGCCGTTCGGCATCCGCTGCACGCCGGAGATAAAGCTTGAGAAGAAGCGCTCGTCTTCCGGCGGGTTGTATTCCCACACGAATTCCGCGGGTCCGTAGGGCTTGCCACTTTCAAGTACGTAGCTGCCATCCGGATTCCGCGGCGGCGCAAACTCGACCATCGCGCCTATACGACGAT
>JANQQA010000023.1 GCA_028285205.1 Bythopirellula sp.
CCAGTCGTTACGCCATTCATGCAGGTCGGAACTTACCCGACAAGGAACTTCGCTACCTTAGGACCGTCATAGTTACGGCCGCCGTTTACCGGAGCTTCGGTCGTGAGCGTGAACCCCCTTCCTTAACTTACCGGCACCGAGCAGGCGTCAGACTCTATACATCCTCTTGCGAGTTCGCAGAGTCCTGTGTTTTTAGTAAACAGTCGCCAGCGCCGCTTTGCTGTGACCTCCTCGCGGAGGCACCCCTTATCCCGAAGTTACGGGGCCATTTTGCAGAGTTCCTTAACCAGCATTCTCCCGAGCGCCTGAGGTTACTCACCCCGCCTACCTGTGTCAGTTTTAGTACGGTCGCACACGCTTCAACCCTTAGAGGCTTTTCTTGGTTGCGCCTCCGACGACATCGTCATCAAGCGGACTTGCGAGAACGCCTTGGACTGGTGCGGTGGATTTACCTACCCGCGTCCTCCTCGTTCCCGGCGGGGTCGTCTGTCACCCCTAACTCGCCTATGACGCAACGTCCCCCCATCGGTCCACGTGTCCGGCGCAGGAATATTAACCTGCTCCCCATCGTCTACGCCTTTCGGCCTCGACTTAGGCACCGGCTAACCCTGGGCGGATTTACCTTCCCCAGGAAACCTTAGGCTTACGGCGGACAGGATTCTCACCTGTCTTATCGTTACTCATCCCGGCATAATCGCTTGCAGACGCTCCACCGCTCCTCTCGGTACGGCTTCGACGCCGACTGCAACGCTCTCCTACCGCTCTTGCGAACCCGCTGCTTCGGTGTTCCACTTACTCCCGGTCATTCTCGGCGCACGAGTACTCGACCAGTAAGCTATTACGCACTTTTTAAATGGTGGCTGCTTCTAAGCCAACATCCTGGCTGTCTCAGTACCCGAACATCCTTCGTGACTGAGTGGAACTCTGGGACCTTAGCAGGCGGTCTGGGTTGTTTCCCTCTCGACCCTGGAGCTTCTCCCCCAGGGACTGACTCCCGAGATAGTTACCGTGGTATTCGGAGTTTGGTCACGGTGGGTAGGCTGGGAGGCCCCCCATCCGAAATCAGTATCTCTACCCCCACGGCATAGTGACTCGAGGCTAGCCCTAAAGCTATTTCGGAGAGAACGAGCTATCTCCAGGTTTGATTAGACTTTCACTCCTCCCCACAAGTCATCCCCTCAGTTTTCAACCTAAGTGGGTTCGGTCCTCCACGCAGTACAACCCGCGCTTCAACCTGCTCATGGGTAGATCACCAGGTTTCGCGTCTACCACCGCGGACAAAAACGCCCTATTAAGACTCGGTTTCCCTGAGGCTTCGGCCCGGAAGGCCTTAACCAAGCCCGTGACGGTAACTCGCCGGATCATTATGCAAAAGGCACGCCGTCACACGATAAATCGTGCTCCGACCGCTTGTAAGCGCATGGTTTCAGGTTCACATTCCTCCCCTAACAGGGGTTCTTCTCATCTTTCAGTCGCCATACTGATTTCGCTATCGGTCATTAGAGAGTATTTAGCCTTACGGGATGGTCCCCGTAGATTCAGTGCGGGTTCCACGTGACCGCACCTACTCAGGTATCCTTCGGGAGATTGTCCAATTTCACGTACGGGGCTGTCACCCTCTGTGGCGGAACGTTCCAGAACCTTCTGTTACCAGACAATTTTCTTACTCCCATGTGAAAGACCCTACAACCCCGCGGGGGAAACCCCCACGGTTTGGGCTACTTCCCGTTCGCTCGCCGCTACTGAGGAAATCGATTTTTCTTTCTACTCCTGTAGGTACTTAGATGTTTCAGTTCCCTACGTTTGCCACATGCAGCTATGTATTCACTGCATGTCATTCAGGAATCCCGGGATCATCACTTGTTTGTCAGCTCCCCCGAGCTTTTCGCAGACTTCCACGCCTTTCATCGCCTTCTAATGCCAAGACATCCCCCATGCGCCCTTAATAACTTGGCCACATTTATCCAAAGCTCTTGAGAATCCGGTCGCTTACGCTCACGGCTAATCAGGAATTTGAATAAACGCTGTTATTATTCCAACCACGCTGTCTATGTTGGCCTGTTTGCGGCAGGACAACGCGAGGCTGGAGAGCAACGCTTGTTTGATCCTTGTAATCTAAGGACAAAAGAAAACAGTTACAGATCAGCACAACTTGTTGCCAAGCTGGCTCATCCGAAACGTATTTCAGATGCCACTCTTGCTAGTATTTTCACCAAATTGTCAAAGATCGTCTTGTCGCGTCTAAACGCGGCCCAGCTCTGTAGAGCCGGTCCCAACCAAAATGGTTCGCGCCGCAGATCGAAGTTAGACCGGCGACTGAAACCACTCGTCACAGGCGATGCCCGCAACTGGGTGGGAATCACAAATCATAGCGAGTTTCCCAGCTCTGTCAAAGGGGGCTGGCACATGAAAAACTAGTTTTCTGTGTCGGAAGCGTAGGACCGATACCTCTTTGAGGAGGTCCTCGCTACCAGCCAAGCACCGCATTGTACGAGCGATAGCAACTGCGGCAAGGGGCCGATTGCCGTTTGGCAGAGAATGACGGTTAGCGCATCTGCGCGGGCTGACACTACTCGGTAGCGTGACTTTCGAAGTAGCGACGCGCATGGACACAGACGTAGCCATTGGCGAATGAAATGCAAAACACAAAGGCAAGGTAGATAACTTCCACGAAGGGCCCGCGTGGCAGGCCTAGCGAATCCGTCACGTCGGTCACTGTATCGGACATCACGAACCAGAAGCGATTGTCCCCCCCAATCCAATGAGTACAGAACACGACAGCAGCACCGATGCAGAAAGCCTTGTGATCTGCTTGGGCGAATACGGCACCCGTGAGTAGCCAGCCCGTAACCGTCAGCCAAGCAATCTGGATCAATAAGCGAAACAGCTGAAAGTCCAAAGCAATTTGCAATCCCAACAAGACCGCGAACCCCGTCATGCCGATCAGCATCGTCCGCATGCTAAATTGCCACGATCTTTTCGGCGAGCGTCTCTCAGTGGGCAGTGGCGGAGGCTCAGGTGGCTGGGCTTCGTGCATCGGGGCTCCTGGAAACGGGCGACAACATTTCGCAGGCTCTAGTCTACCAGCCGCCAATGGGTATCTTCATGCCGCTTGGCAAGATTGACACCGCAGACGAGCCAACTTAGGCTAAATGGCAGTCTTTTTCACCCCAAACCCGAGCGGCAGAACCCCATGTGCCGCAGCCTCATCAAGATCTTCGTTTTCACTCGGATTGTCGGCGGTGACCGACGGGTCCGACATGGTTTGATGCGGACTCCTTGTTCCTCATCGGCGGACTTTTGCGGTCTGTTTGGCGACGTGACGTCAAGTTCCGTATGACGGCTGGTCTCGCACTAGCCACCCTCGCAGGACCTGATAGAAAAATGACCCAGCATCCTTTTCCAACTCGAACGCGTTCGTACAGCCCAGGTTTCACGCTCGTCGAATTACTCGTGGTAATCGCGATCATCGGCGTCTTGGTGGCACTGCTGTTGCCTGCGGTGCAAGCCGCTCGTGAGGCCTCGCGTCGCTCGCACTGCGTGAACAACCTTCGGCAAATGGCACTCGCGATCGCCAACTACGAGTCCGCCCAACAACAGTATCCCTATGCTCGCAAGAGTGACCAATGGGACGCCTACACTTGGACGCAGCTGATTCTCCCGTTCATCGAACAGCAACAGGTCTACGACTTGTATTGGGATATCAACGACGCGTCAGAGTGGCGACCGGCAGGGAGCCCCGACGTACGCAAGCGACAGGCGCGCGAATCGCTGATTCCTGCGTGGTACTGCCCTTCTGACGCGCCGGTGCGCGGAAACGAGCTGTTTTCGCCCAATTGGGGATTCTGGCGTGGCAACTATCGTGGTTGCACGGGCAGCACAGACATGTACGGCGAGCCGCTCGACGATGTCGGGATTGCTGGTACTGGCAGTTTTGAAGTCGCGCGCGGTCAGCGATTTCTCTTCAACCCCAAGGAGCGACGCGCCGATCCCAACGCACCGGGGACCGTTTATGTCAGGGTTGCCGAGATGACTGATGGCACCTCGTCCACCATGTTGTTGTCTGAAGGCATCGTCCCGACGGTAGACGTTTGGGGGGGCCCCATGGGCGAGATCATCTACGGCAACATGGGAGGTTCCCTATTCACGGGCTGGCTGACCCCGAATGCCAGCACGCCCGATAGCGTGATTGGTCCTTGCCCCGAGGAGCAGGGCGATCTCGAATACCCCAATGAGACCTGCTTTCGAATTTCTGGGCATCCTGGAGTGGGGGCAGCGGGCGGCGCCCGCGCATTTGCCGCGGCGCGGAGCAGGCATCCGGGCGGCGTCAATCTGGCCATGGCAGATGGATCGGTAAACTTCGCTACCGACGACATCGACGTCAGGGCGTGGCGTGCTTCGTCCACGCGGGCAAGTGATGAGGTGTTCTCGCGTTGAGAAGCTACCACCTGATTCCCCTGCTGCTTGCCACTACTGCCGCATTGCCGGGCTGTGGCGGCTCAGACACGAGCGTCCGGGGCACGGTCACCTACGACGGTCAGCCGGTTCAGCGTGGCGTGATCACATTCACGCCGACAGACGGCGGCAAACCGGAGGGTTCGAAGATTCTTGCGGGTGAGTTCGTGATTGAATCGATTCAACCCGGAAACAAACAAGTCTCGGTGATTGGAGTGATTGGTGGCGAGGCCGAGAACAGTGCACCGGTCACCTCGGATGACAAAATCCGATCGATGGTCGAAGCCTCTAGGGAAGCAGAAATGATTCCTACCAACGCGGTCGGCAATGGTCAGACGGTTTCGGTCGAAGCGGGAACCCAGGACATCGTGATCGAGCTATCGCGACGCGACGCAGGGAAGTAAATCGCAGCCAGGCAGACGATCGACACTACACAGCGACCGTGCCTTGCGATTTCTCCGACATCTGACCAGCACGTTCAATCATGCTATCGGCGTCGTCATCTGGGTAAACGTCGGTGACACCGTGCGAAACCTGCAAACGCAGTTCTTTTCCACCGAGCGGAATCACGCAATTGGAAATCGCCGTCTCGACGCGTCGGCCGACCATCTTCGCTTCCTTCTCGGAGCTCCCCGGCAGCATCACAATGAACTCACCCGGTTCAAGCTGACCAAGAAGGTCCATATCGCGTAGTGACGACCGGATGAACTGCGCTACCGAGTCGAGCAGCAACTTGCCCACCGCCTCGCCATACTCGCTGACCAATTTGACGTAGTCGAGAATGCTAATCTGCATGACCGACAACGAGACGCTGAAGCGATGACTTTCTGACACCCGCCGCTGCAGTTCTCCGGTGAACACTTCGCGGCCAGGGAGCGAGCCTTCGGCCGGTTCTTTAGGTGCGGCCGCCTGCTTTGCCACTGGCTTTTCTTCGGCGACAGCTTTGGCCGGCGCATTGAGTGGAAGGCATTCTTGCCCGTCGTTCCAGAAGCACTGGTTTCGACCGGCCTCTTTGGCGGCGTAGACGCACTCGTCGGAGCGACGAATGATCTGAATGTCATTCTCGCCTTCTCGCATCTCGGCCACGCCGATGCTAGCAGTCACCTTGAGCGTTTTGTCTTCGAATACGACATCCATACTTTCAATTGCCTTCCGCACACGTTCGGCGGCAATACGTGCGGAATCGACCCGCGTATTTGGCAAAATTACAGCGAATTCTTCGCCGCCGTAGCGACACGGAATGTCGGTAGTCTTTACGGTTTGTGTGATCGTCCGCCCCACGCTTCGTAGCACTTCATCGCCGGCCTGATGGCCGTGGGTGTCGTTGAACTTCTTGAAGTGATCGACATCGAAGATGAGCAGGCTAAATGGCTTGCGCTGGTTGTTGAAACTGTCCATGTTCTTCACCAGTGCCTCGTCGAACGCGCGGCGGTTCGCCAGCTTCGTCAGGGCGTCGGTAAGCGCTTCGGACTGCTGGGCCCTGATCTCCTCGGCCTGCGTCTGGATCTTGCGTTCTGCTTCTTCCAGACGGTTCTGCAATTTCTCGTTGGCTTCGACAATCTTCTCGATGGCTGACTCGACGGCGGCTCCGTCCGATTCGGAGGTCAGTTGATCAGAGATGTCGCTCACAAAGTTATTGTGCGCGCCCACATCGACGGCGACGTTTTTGGCCAAATCTCGCAACTGCATCGCGGCCATGTTGGCTCGCTCAGCATCGTTGGCCTGCGATTCTTCTTCGCGAGCTTCTTCGGCTATCTCCTCCGGAGACTTGGCCTTCGGACCCGTTTGTCGCACGTACCACAGCGCGCCGAAAAACCCAACCACCAAGGCGATTAGCGCTAGACTGGCATCGATCAGGACATCACCCAAAGCCACTCCGAACAGCAGCATTTTCTTGAACCCCAATTTTCGAGCCAATAGATGGCTCTAGGCGAGCAAGGAACCGGGCCTGCGACAACTGCCGCCTAGCTCCATGCGATCGGTTTCGTATATTCCCCTCCGAAATCTAGGTTTTGAGCCGCGGTAGTCAAAGCAATCAGCAAGGAGAGTCGTACGCAATTGTCGCATTCCGGGCATCTTAGGTCGGCTCAGATCGGTTATCGCGTCGGGTGGGACGGATCGCAACGACAAGATGGGTCGTACGTCGTCTTGGGTCCTTGGAGCGGCTCCGCAAGTGATAGCAAAACGGCTTATCCAGCGGACCGGCGCGAGAGATCTCCACTATCGAGTCGGTGTGCGGCAAGTGTGCGGTGGGTGTGCGGCCCTGAGCTAACTGGGATCTCTTGCCAGCTTCAACGAGACGACGGGAGTTGCAGAGTAGTTGAAGAATCGACCGAACGGTGCAAACCCACGATGCGGTCGCACAGGGTTTTGAAGGGAATCGGTTTCCCGCGAAACAGGCACTTGTGTTTCGCAGCCGAGGGCGAGATATTCGAGTGCTGTGACGCGGTTTGAATCGCGTCGGAGCTGCGATTTATTCACGATAACGATAACGTCATTTAGAGGATGAAATTATGCGTCGAGCGAAAATTAGCATCATTGGAGCTGGCAATGTGGGAGCGACTACGGCGCACTGGTGTGCGGCTGCCGAGCTGGGAGATATCGTCTTGGTCGATATTCCGCAGACCGAGGACATGCCGAAGGGTAAAGCGCTCGATCTGATGCAGTCGTCCCCCGTGATGGGGTTCGATTCCAATGTCGTCGGAACGACCGACTACGCCGACACCGAAGGTAGCGACGTCGTCGTGATTACGGCAGGGTTGCCCCGCAAGCCAGGCATGAGTCGCGACGATCTGCTCGCGACCAACGCGAAGATCATGACCAGCGTGTGCGAGGAGATTAAAAAGACCAGCGAACATGCGATCATCATCGTCGTTAGCAATCCGCTCGATGCGATGGTGCAGCGAGCCATGCAGGTCACGGGCTTTCCGGCGCAGCGCGTCGTCGGTCAGGCGGGTGTGCTCGACACAGCTCGCTATCGGACTTTTCTCGCAATGGAGCTTGGCGTCAGCGTCGAGGACATCTCAGCACTGTTGATGGGCGGCCACGGCGACACGATGGTACCCATCCCGAGTTGCACCTCGGTTGGTGGCATTCCAGTGCAGCAGCTGATTGATCAAGGCCGACTTGACGAAATTGTCGACCGGACTCGCAAGGGAGGCGCCGAAATTGTCGGCTTGCTAAAGACTGGCAGCGCCTATTACGCTCCTGCGGCTGCCTCCGCACAAATGGTTGAAGCAATTGTCCGCGACAAGAAGCGTTTGATTCCTTGCGCGGCCTACTGCGACAAAGAGTACGGCGTGGGCGGATTCTACGTGGGCGTCCCTGTGATCCTGGGCTCCGCCGGGGTCGAGCGAATCGTGGAACTGAAACTCACGTCCGACGAACAAGCAGCCTTCCAGAAGAGCGTCGACGCGGTCAAGGACCTTGTCGGCACTATGGCAACTCTCGTGTAGCTTGTAACTGAATCCGAGCGATTCGATACTGGAACGCCGGCAGCCGATTTGTCAATTCAATTCTGCCTCTTTTTGAAGCAATCGGCTGCCGCATGTGCTAGCATCCGAGTCTTAATTCGTCGGGCCAAGGCCTATGACGTTGACATCGGCTGTTGGCTGGATTAAAAACCGTGTCGTTACGACACCCAGCCATCCCCAACGGCAGTCAAGATTGACTGCCGTTTACTTATACGCAAAGCACTTTTGTGACATGGCAGCAGGGCGGGCCGCTATTCACAATTCGTTTTGCGCGACGGAGCGGCAATGATAGCCGCGCGAGTGGATGTAGGTTTCGTACGCCTTGACGCAGCGCAATTGCTTTCGCCAAACCACCGAACGAATCCCCAGCCAACAACGCCATGAATCGCACTCTGTCCTCCCCGGCCAGTTCACAAATTGTCCCTCCAATGCAAGACGTGAAATGGTTGAACAGGCAAGAGTTTTCGCTTCCGGTGGAGGATGCTATCGCATCGGCCGGGCATAGCTGCTTTGCTCCGATCCACTACGAGCCCGGCTATGCTTACCCGCTGATTGTTTGGTTGCATGGCAACCAGAGCAATGAAGATGAACTTCCGCAGGTGATGCCCCTGATTAGCTCCCGCAACTACGTTGCGATCGCACCCCGTGGTTCCCGCCGCGTCGACCATGTTCCCAGAGCCTACACTTGGAACGATTCCCCGACAGGAATAGCAGAAGCGGCTGATCGTGTCGCGGACTGCCTGTCGATCGCTCGTGATCGATACAATATTCATCCAGATCGCATATTCGTCGCAGGTCATTCCGTGGGCGGCACGATGGCACATCGGCTCGCGTTGGAATTACCCGATCAGTTTGCTGGCGCAATTTCACTCGGAGGACGCGTACCGCGCGGTTCCCGAATCCTGAAGCACTTCAATCGCCTGCGTAAGCAACCTCTGCTACTCTCGATTTCGCCGACCGAAGGCGTCTACTCCGTTGACGACGCGATGAGCGACCTGCGGTTCGTGCACTCGGCGGGTCTATCTCTCTCGCTGCGCATCTATCCTGACGGCGATGAACTCACGACCGAGATGCTGAAAGACATGAACTCGTGGATCATGGACCAGTTCTGTTCCACAGAATCTGCCCTCGCTAGCTAGTTTGGCTTTCGCATAGAAACCAAGCTTTCCTCCTCGCTGGCGTAACGCGCGCAGCTACCTTGCTAGCAAAGTCCCCGAACGTCGATTGACAGTCGGCGCGAGAATTCTGTAAAAGCTCTCCACTTTTCTCTCAAGTATTGCGCCTGTTCGGTCGCAAGCGTCGGATCGATGAATCCTTCGAGAGAGCCACGTCAATCCAGAAATGAACGCGATGGCTGTGCAATCAGCCGCGAATCATGCCTGAAGCCTCAAATGAAAACACGCCGGCCGATCCGCTAGCGGAATCGACTGAACCCGTCCGAGAGGGAAAGCTTGCGCGGCTCGTCCATTGGGGACACGCCAGCAATGTGCGGAAGGCGATCGTCGCGGGGTTATTCATCGCGCTATTCGGGGGCATGTTTGCCATCTGGAGCTATCTCGCTCACTTGGCAGTCAGTCATGAAGAGCAATACACGCTTGCGCGTGCACTCGCAGCGCTAGACAATAACGAGTATGAACAAGCCAAAAATATCATTGGCGAAATGCAAAAACGCGGGGCTGATGAAGCAGATTTTGGTGGCGCTCTGTTTGTGCTTGGTTCGGTGAAAGCGGCGCAAGCGGAACAGGAATGGTCGAAAGACCGACAACGGGCGATGCACTTGATAGCCGCTCGATATCTGCAGAAAGCTCGTGAACTAGGAGTGCCCGAGCGACTCGAAAACGTCTCGCGATTCATGGTGGGCAAGAGTCTGGTCCTCGGCAATCAGCCACAAGCGGGCATCGAAGTGCTGGAAGGATTGCTCAAAGATACTGACGAGGAATCGAAGACACCGCTTCACGTGCTGTTGGCACAAGCGTACCAAGAAATTCCCGAACCCAATTTGTCCGCAGCGCTATCGCACAATCAAGCCGTGCTAAATGATTCGTCTCTCGATGCCCAAAGACGAAACGAAGCTTCGATTACTCAGGCAGACATCCTGGGGCGGATGGGCCGCCTGGAAGAAGCTGGTCAATTTATCAAGTTTGCCGGTAGCAACGACGCGCAACGGGCTCTGATCAACTCGATCGCCAGTCGCATCGCCCTTGAGCAAGCCAAACGCCTGCCCACCGGAAGTGATGAGCGCGTGGCACTCGCAAATCGAGCAATTAGTCTCCTGCGAGAAGCTAAGCTCCTCGACCCGCTCAACAGCAAGCTAACGCGTCAGGCCATCTACTGGATTGGCAAGAGTTACGAGATTGAAGGCAATCAAGAAGCAGCGATTCGACGCTACGATCAGCTCAGCAAATCCTACGGCGATACGCCGGAGAGTCTGACCGCGACGTTGGACAAGGCCGATCTGGTCCGCAACGCGCAGAAACCGGAAGAGGCGCTCGCCAGCTATCGCAATGTGCTTACTTCGGTGGGCGATCCACGAACGTATGTCAATCGCCTGCTGCCCATTTCCGCGTTGCGAAAAAGGTTGAAGCAAGCGCATGACGCGTTCATTGAAGCTGGTAATTTCCAAGAAGCGATGGCTTTGCTTGATTCGTTCCAGCCGGTTTTTTCCCTCGCTGAAACCACCGAAATTCGGGCCCTGGCGCATCGCAAATGGGCGGAGGCCTTAGGCGACGGCGGCACCCAGGCTATGCACTCGGTCGGAGGTGATGCTGCCTCGAAGGCCAAGTATCACCATCGGGCAGCGGGCACCGCCTACGAGTTATTGTCGAAGCTGCGCTATGCGACTCGCGAGTTCACCGACGACTTATGGAACTCGGCAGACAACTACTTTCAAGGGCAGAGCTACACGCACGCCCAGCGAATGTACGAGAACTATCTGCAGCATGAGGCCCAAAAACGACAAGCTCTAGCACTCCTGCGGCTAGGGCAGTGTCAACTGGCCCAAGGCGAACAGAAGGACGCCATCACGACGCTCGAGGAATGCATCGAAATGCACCCGCGCGACGCAACTATTTACCAGGCACGCATTGAATGCGCTCACGCACTCCTGCAACTTAGTCAAGGCGAGCAAGCCGAGCAGCTACTCTATGAGAACTTGGTGGGCGGAAAATTAGATCCGAAAGCGAAGGAATGGCTCGATTCGCTGTTTCTGTTGGGCGAGTATTTGCACAACTCGGAACGCTACACCGAAGCCATTCAGAAGCTAGACGAGGCCGTGCTGCGTTTCGACCAACTCGATCAGGCGACCTTGAGCGCGAAAGACCTAGAGAAGGCTATGTTCGCGCGATACACCATTGCTCGATCCTTCCACAAAGCCGCTGAAAAGCCGACGAAGCTTGCGCGCGAAGCGAAGACCGAGAGTGAGCGTCAGAAGAACCGCAAGGAGCGGGACAAGAACTTAAATCAAGCGCTTGAAAACTACCTGCAAGTGCAACGCATGTTGACGCTACAGGGCCACGTCGACAACAACGAACTCAGCCGCACCTTGCTCCGAAATTGCTACATGATGCAGGGATCAGTGTTGTTCGACCTCAAACTGTACGAAGAGGCACGCAAAGCCTACGCCAACATTTCCACGCTCTATCAGAACGAACCGTTCGTGATGGAGAGCTTCGTACATATTGCCAACTGCTATCGCCGGCTGAACAAGCCGGTGAAAGCTAAGGGAACGATCGAACAGGCAAAGCTGGTGCTGAATCGCTTCCCGGCGGAAACCGATTTCAAAATCGCCACGAACTTCTCGCGAAAATCGTGGGAATTGTTGCTCAATGAGATGAGTGGATGGTAGTCGCATCCGGGCCCTACAACCAAACAACGCCCAGAACATCGCCGTGAGTACTCACACTACAACCGAATTAGCCAACCTCATCGACAAGCGACACCGGTGTCTCGTCCAGCTGCGCGACCTGGGGCGCAAGCAGGCGGAGTTGATCGAGGCGGGCGAGATGTCGACACTGCTGCGATTGATCAGCACAAAAAACCAACTTATTGCAGCACTGCAAGCGATCGAGCAAGCACTCGCACCCTTTCACCAGCAGGACCCTGACCAGCGACAATGGCACTCGACTGAACTCCGCGCCCACTGCTCCAAGTTGGCCGCGGAATGTCAGCGTTTGTTGCAAGAAGTGATGGAATTAGAAAAACGTAACGAACTAAACATGATCGAACGCCGCGACCAATTGGCCGTCCAGCTACAAGCCGCCAAGGCAGCGAGCACTGCACGCGGTGCTTATCAAGCGCACCAGATATCGCCGCCCCAAGGCCCGCATCACTCGACTGCGACCCCCATTGCTCCGCTCTCGGCCAGCAACCAAGGCGAGCAACTCGACCTGCATTCCGAAGCGTGACCAGAACTGACTCTGCCTACGAACATGACAGTAACTTTTGAAGACTATTCCGAGCCGATGCAAGCTTCCAAATCTAGCTCCGACAGAGACGTTCTCGCCACGGATCTCTTGGAGTCAGATGCCGGGCTAGAAACAATCCTAGCCGCCTGGAATGAGGCGACACTGCGTTTGCAGTCGACGCATGAAGTGCTGCAGGCGGAGGTAAGTCGACTAAACAGTGAACTCGCTGAGAAGAATCGCGAACTCGCTCGCAAGAACCGCCTCGCTGATTTGGGCCACATGGCGGCACACGTGGCACACGAAGTCCGCAATAGTTTGGTACCCGTGACCCTTTACATGAGCCTCTTGAAGCGTCGTCTTGTCGACGATGCCGAGAGTGGCGCAATCCTAACCAAGGTGGAGGCAGGGTTCACGACCCTGGATGCTACCGTGAATGACCTACTGAATTTCACTTCTGACCGTACACCCGATTGGCGCACTTTTGCCATGCGGGAACTTGTCGACGAGGTCTGTCAGGCCGTCGGTCCGCAGCTCGATGCTCAATCAATCGCAGTGCGAACCGATGTCGCTCCTTCCACACGCCTCAGCGCTGATCGAGAGATGATCCGCCGCGCGATGCTGAACCTGATCCTCAACTCGCTGGACGCGATGTCCGCCGGTGGTGAACTGGTCATCACGTCATTCGACGGGCCGCAAGGTTTTGAACTTGAAATCGCCGATAGCGGACCCGGCATCACCGACGAGCAACAGCAGCACCTCTTCGACCCGTTCTACTCGACCAAAGCGACCGGCACTGGCCTTGGGCTGTCTATTGTTCAGCGGATCGCCGAGTCACACGGCGGTCGCGTGACTGCCAGAAACTGCCCGGAAGGCGGTGCGGCGTTCACGATCGAGATTCCTCGTCGAGCCATGGGAGTGGCAGCATGACCGCTGGGTCCCAAACTCGCACGCCAAAGAAAGTTCTGGTCGTCGACGATCACGCCGCCGCGCGGGAATCGGTAGCCGACGTGCTGCGCCACTGTGGATACGCGGTAACTGGGCTCGGCAGTCCCATGGAGGCTCTTCCTTGCCTGGAAGAAGATTCAATTGACCTGGTGATCACCGACCTTCAGATGCCAGGAATGGACGGCTTGGAGTTCATACGCCAGATTCGCCACCGCAAGCTGCCGACGCAAGTGCTGATGATCACGGCACACGCGACGATTTCCTCCGCCGTCGAAGCAATGCGTTACGGCGCGTTTGATTACCTAGAAAAGCCGTTTGACGTCAACCAATTAGAGCGGCTCGTCCATAGCGCGATTGAACGCGGCGAGCTCGTCTCGCCCGAACCGCATGTCGACAGTCACGGCAAGCTTAACTCTGATGACTCGCTGGGCATGGTCGGACAGAGTCCCGTCATGTGCGAGCTGCGAAATCGCATCCGTCAGATTGCTCAAACAGAGGAAACCGTGCTGATCTGCGGCGAAAGCGGCACTGGTAAGGAGTTGGTCGCCCGAGCGATTCACGGACTGAGCCAGCGCGCGGACGGCGAACTCGTGAGCCTGAACTGCCCTGCCCTCTCACCGCAGCTCACTGAAAGTGAACTCTTTGGCCATCGCCGAGGTGCATTTACCGGTGCCGATGATCATCGCGTCGGCCGGTTTGAGATGGCGCAGGGAGGCTCGATCTTTCTCGACGAAATCACCGAGATCGACCTGGCCCTGCAGTCAAAACTGCTAAGGGTGCTACAAGAAAAGACGTTTGAGCCAGTTGGTAGCAGCGAAACATTGACCGCCGACGCGCGTGTGGTCGCTAGCACCAATCGCGATCTGCCAAAGGAGATCGCAGAAGGCAACTTCCGCCAAGATTTGTATTACCGCCTAGCAGTCGTGCCGATTACGATGCCGCCCTTGCGTGATCGCGGCGAGGACGTGCAACTGCTGGCCGACTTTTTCCTCGATCGTGCCGCCGCACGACTTGCTCGGACGAAGTGCATTCTCGAAGAAAACGCCCGCCAGCTGTTCGCCGACTACCATTGGCCTGGCAACGTTCGTGAATTGGAGAACATCATTACCCGCGCGTGTGTGCTAAACGACGGCAGTCCGATTAACGCCGGCGAACTCCGACCATGGCTGGAGCAGCCTGAAGGTGCCAGCGGCCGCACCGGATCTGCGACGTCACTACCCGTGGGTACGAGCCTGGAGCAGATGGAGCGCAAGATGATTGTCGCGACGCTTGAGCACTTCGATGGCCATCGTGCGAAGACTGCCCAAGCCCTAGGAATCGGCGTTCGAACACTGAGTGGCAAGCTGCGATCCTACGGCTTTGCTCCACGCGAAAAGAACTTCACGGAAGGAAGCGTTAATCGGCCAGAACTGCCGATGGCTTCGGCAATTGTGGCCGATCGCGGAGATAAGAAAGTTGCGTAAACTGGTGAACTCGAATAAACCCGGGCATGGCACGGTAGTTGCCGTGGCGTAAGCAAACAGAAATCGAAGTAGCGAGAGGGAAATGATGCTGTCCTCCATGTTTGATTCATCCACCGTACCGGCGCTCGAGCAAGTGGTTAATTTCACCCAAGCTCGTCACGGCGTACTGGCGGGAAACATCGCGAATATCGATACACCTGGTTACAGAACTCGCGATCTTTCGCCAACGCAGTTCCAGGAGGATCTCAAGGACGCTATCGACACCCGCAAGCAGGCCGCCCAGTCACCCACGCACGCCTACAACACTCGGATGCTTAATCGCTCCGTCGAGCGCGTAAACTACGACGGCATGGACGACGTCCGCGAGTCCATCAAGAGCATCCTGTACCACGACGACAGCAACGTGAGCATTGAACAGCAAGTCGCGGAGATCAGCAAAAACCAAGGACAACACAATCTGGCGCTCAGCTTGATGACGGCTCAATTTCGCCTGTTGAGGGCCGCGATTACTGAAAGAGCGTAAGACCGTACTCAGAGTCCGGCAGTTCGCGGGTTAGGAGGTAGATGACATGTTCAGCGCATTTGACATCAGCACTAGCGCCCTCGTGGCGCAGCGAACTCGCCTCGACGCGATTTCGTCGAACTTGGCCAATATGTCGACCACACGAAACGAGAATGGCGAAGCGGTTCCCTACACGCCGCGTTACGTCACGTTTCAGACCGACACTGACCTGACGACTTCTCGCGGTGGGCAAGGGGTAAGAGTCGCCAGCGTCGAGTTTTCCGAAGACCAACCCCGTCTGAAGCATCAGCCAGGGCATCCCGACGCGGACGCGAATGGGAACGTCGCGTATCCCAATATTGATATGACCACCGAATTCGTTGACGCGCTCTCGGCCACGCGTGCGTACGAGGCCAATGTCGGTGTCATCGAAATCACGAAAGATCTTGGCCAGAGAACGTTACAGATTCTGGCTTAGCGCACATAAATCACAACGATCCAACAATCCCATCAACCACAGGAGACCGAGTCAGTAGCATTGACGCAAAGCCGACGGCGAAACAGCGTTGGGGGGCCAACGCGGACGACGGTCTGAGGACCTCGCCATGAACATCATTGGCAATTCAAATATCAACCAAGCCGCAACGACTTCCTTGGCAGCCGGAGTAAAATCTCAGCCGGCAGGAGGGGGTTCGTTCAAGGACATGCTGCTGGGTTCCATTCAAGACGTCAACGCGATGCAACAACAGGCCGATCAGGCGGTAGAGACACTGATGACCGGCGGCGACGCGGAACCGGCCGAGGTACTCACTGCCGTGCAGAAAGCAGACTTGGCCTTTCGAATGATGATGCAGATGCGGAACAAGATGATGCAAGTTTATCAGGAAGTCAAAGAGATTCGAGTCTAGGAAAATCAAGAGGCCAGAGTCGAGAGACTAGAGCATTGAGGTACGAAAGTGTCTCGAGGTTTTGGTCCCTAGACTCTCGCCTCTCCAACCACGGAGTCCATGGATGGATTTCTTAAATCAGGCCGCTGGTCAGCTGCGCGAACTAGTACTCTCGATGACGCCTGCGGCGCGCGTAACGGCGCTGTTGCTGCTAGGCGTGATCGTTGTGAGCTTGGGCTACCTCGTGCAACACCAGTCGGCAAGCCCCGATACCTATCTATTCAATGGTGAGTACTTGCCGGGTAGTGTCGTGGATCAGGCCTATGCCGCCATCGCGCAGAAGGGCATCGAAGGTGCGGTACGCGAAGGCAATCGCATCAAAGTACCAAGCGGACGCCAATCGGAGTTTCTGGCCGCCGTCGCTGAAGGCGGAGCGTTGCCCCCGAACTTTCACAAGATTATTGAAGACTCGCTCGATCTGAACCCTTTTGTCAGTAGCGATACACGACGGGCCAAATACAAGGCTGGGCGCGAACAACAACTGTCGATGCTGGTCACCGAAATGGATAGCATCGAACAAGCCAACGTCATGTACGACGTGAGCGAAGGCAGAGGATTCGGCAAGCACGATCGCGCGACCGCCACGGTTAGTGTCCGCCCACAGGCAGGTGAGACGCTCGACATGCGCCAGATCAAGTTGATCCAGCGCGCTGTCGCAGGCGGCGTCGCGGAACTGAGCCCAGAAGACGTCGTCGTTACCAACAGCCGCGATGGGTCGACCTACGACGCGGGCGGAGGGATTTCGCCCGATTCCTTCGAGGCAGGCTACTACCAAACACGTCTCGCCTTCGAGAAGAGCATGCAAGAGAAGATCGAGCACTTGCTGCGCGAGGTGCCTGGCGTACGCGTGCAGGTGGTTGCCGAACTGGATCCGACCTTGGAAAAAACGACCCAGTCGATGGTCCCCGAGTCAGAATTCGTCGCTCTGCGAACGAGCGAAACGGAGGAAATTGACAAAGTCTCCGAGGTCGAAGACGGCGGCCGACCAGGGCTTGAAGCCCAAGGACCGGGTCGTAACAGCAATGAAAGTCAAAATGTCGTCGTCAAAAATGACCGCACCGTCACTGACCGTCAGACAGACAACTACGTTGGCGCTACGGATACGACGACACGCGCAGCGGGATTAATTCCCCAAGACATTCGTGTGACCGCCGGGATACCCACCAGCTATGTCGTGAGCGTGTGGCGCGAACGACAGCGGATGCAAGGTGAAGATCCCAATCAACCGTTGCCGAACGATTTTCAAACCAACGGGCTAAAGGTGTTGAAAGACGAAATCAAAAACAATTTCACCAGCGCCATCATCCAACTACTCCCGGGTGAATTGGCGGAAAGCAAGATTAAGGACGTCGAGATTATGTTCTTCGACTCGCTAACGCCCGAACCGGTGGAAGCTCCCTCGATGGCCTCTAACTTCTTGTTCTGGGCCAGCAAGAACTTCAACACCATGACGATGGCGATGGTCGCGCTGGTGAGCCTGATGATGCTTCGTTCGATGGTCAAATCGATCCCTGCCGCCGAACCTGCGGCAGCAATCAGCGCACCCACGTTGGCACTGGAAACAACCGAGGGCGATGGGAATCAAGCCGGTGGAGATGCCGCGGACAACGAAGACGGTCAGCGCCCTCGGCTGCGGCTGAAGAAGGGTGACAGCCTGAAGGACGACCTGGTTGATATTGTGCGTGAAGACCCCGACGCCGCCGCGGCAATTCTACGCAGTTGGATAGGAAATGCAGGATAACCGAATGAAGACGATCGACACCGGCGCTCGGCACAACCAGCTGCGTAAAGCCGCGATTCTCGTCGCGACGCTTGGCGAACCACTCGGCGAACAGTTGCTCGCCGACTTGCCCCCACGTGATGCGGCCGAGGTCCGCGAACTGGTCAGCAATCTCGACGAGATCAACCCGGTCGAGTACGAGTCGCTGATGGCAGACTTCCGTGCAGGAAACGCTGACAAGGTGACCGACAACACGACACAACCGCAAATCGATGGTGGCGTGGAACTTGATGCTTCGCTGCTAGCTCGACTCGAATCGGCAGACGAATTCGCAACGACGCCTCCTTCCCCACAAGCGGACCAACCGTGGCATGCCGTGAAGGACATCGACGCGGAAACGCTCGCCGAGGTGTTGACAGCCGAGCAACCGCAGACGATCGCCGTTGTCCTTGCTCGCCTGGAACCGGCGCAAGCAGCGATTCTGATTGCGAAGTTGCCTCCAGCTTTGCAGGTCGATGTGCTCAGTCGCCTCTCGGATCTCGATCCAGCAGACGAACAGTCGTTGCAAGTCGTTGAGTCGCAACTGGCCGCGTGGATCAACGATAAGCAGCGGCAGAAACAACGAATGGCCGCCGGGTGTGACCTTGTTCAGCGAATACTTCAAGACACACCTGACAAGCAACGTGCGGCTCTCATGGAACACTTGGGAACGACCGACCCGAGTTTAGCAGATCGGCTGCGTCCGACGCATTCCGGCCCCTCGACTGGCTTCACGTCAACTGCGCCACGGATCCCTAGCGCACATCCACCGGCTGCATATGCAGCTCCGACCGCTAAGTCGTCCATCGACGAGGAATCAGAGTCGTTAGACCCTCTCAGTCAGCTGGAAGCACTCGACGATCAGGCTCTGCTGCAAGCGTTGCAATCGGCTGATCGCCAAACGGTGATGCTGGCACTCGCCGGCGCTAGCGAGTCTTTCATGAAACGCATCGTCCGCGGCTTACCACGAAGGCAGGCCAATCAGTTTCGGCGGCAGGTACGGACGATTGGTCCGACTCGACTGTCGGATATCGTCGCGGCACAGCGGGAACTGGTTCGCCACAGCAAAGTCTAACTTCGGGCGTTGGAGAGAACGATGGCCACAATCATCAAGCGTGAAGCGAAGTTATTCTCATCGGGCACGGAGCTGCGCAATGTTGCGTATGACCTGAACGACATGGCCGGCCAAGCGGATGCCTACTTGCATGAAGTCCGCGCGGAAGCTGCGAAGATCGTACAACAAGCAGAGCAAGAAGCGTCCAAGATTCGTCAAGAGTCTGAACGCGCGGGAAAGGAAGCCGCCGAGTCCGCCATCGAACGGATCCTCGACGAGAAAGTGGCCAAGCAGATGCAAACGTTGACGCCTGCGCTCGCGGCAGCGGTTCAGCAAATCGAAGACTCGCAACAAGACTGGCTCCGTCACTGGGAAACCTCCGCTACTCGGCTGGCGTGCGAGATCGCAGCCCGCATTATTCGTCGGCAACTCGAGGCTCAGCCAGAAATCGCTCAAGAGTGGTTGCGAGATGCGCTGCAGATGTGTGCCGGTGCGGCGGAGATCACGGTTCGACTCAATCCGATCGATCGCGAAACACTTGGCGGGCAGGTGCAACGACTCGTCGACGTGTTTCATACGGTCGCGCAAGCAAACATCGTCGTCGACGATTCGGTTTCCGTCGGCGGCTGCCGCATCGAGACTGAATTTGGCGAAATTGATAACCAACTGGAAACCCAACTCACACGGCTACAACAGGAGCTCAGCTGACGAGGCGGACAGCGACTGGAATCATGACCTCTCAACTTCCCCATCACGTGGATGGTGCGATCCTGGCCGGCCTTACCGGCAGTGTCGTGCAAACCGTCGGCCTAACGGCCGCCGTCGCGGACTTCCCCGCACCGGTCGGTGCGTTGGTCGCGATCGAGCGCCCTTCGCAAGCTGACCTCGAGGCGCAAGTCGTCGGTTTTCGAGACAAACAAACTCTGATTATGCCGCTCAACAATCTCGACGGAATACGGCGTGGGAGCCCCGTACGCCTGGTCCGCACCACGCGATCGCTCCGCGTAGGCGACGGACTGCTCGGCCGAGTTGTCGACTCGCGCGGACGTTGCATTGATGGTCGGCCTCAACCGATGCTCCGACAACGACTTCCGCTCGAGCCGACTCCTATCGCACCGACACAACGTCCACGCATCGATACACCGCTTTCGACCGGCGTAAGTGCGATCGACGGCCTGCTGACATGTGGTCGTGGTCAGCGTTTAGGAATCTTCGCCGGTTCCGGAGTCGGTAAGAGCGTACTGCTGGGCATGATGGGACGCTACACCGAGGCGGACGTCTCGGTCATCGCGCTCATCGGCGAGCGAGGCCGCGAAGTCAACGAGTTCATTCAACGAGAGTTGGGAAGTGAAGGTCTGAAGCGTAGCGTGGTCGTAGTAGCGACAAGCAACGAACCCGCACTGCTTCGCGTGCAGGCGGCATATGCAGCAACGACGATCGCGGAGTACTTCCAAGCTGCCGGCAAGGATGTGTTGCTGGTGATGGACTCGGTCACCCGCTTTGCGCTCGCACAGCGTGAGATTGGGCTTTCCGCTGGTGAGCCGCCAACGACGCGAGGCTTTCCGCCTTCCACGTTTTCGCGATTGCCGCAACTCGTTGAACGTGCTGGACGAACCGACAAAGGCAGCATCACAGCCTTCTACTCCGTGCTAGTGGAAGGAGATGACGAAAATGAACCAGTCGCTGACACGATGCGAGGTTTGTTGGATGGGCACGTTTGGCTGTCGCGCCGACTGGCCGAGCGCGGTCATTATCCGGCGATCGATATCCTGCGCAGTATCAGCCGTCTGATCAATGACCTCGCCTCGCCGCACGAACGCGACGCGGCCCAGATCCTAAGAAGACTACTTGCCGTCCTGCAGGAGAACGAAGACTTGATCTCCATTGGCGCGTACCGCCAGGGCACGAACCGAGAGCTTGATGTGGCAGTGGCCATGAAACCAAAGATCGACGAACTGCTGCAACAACAGGTTGGTCAACAGACATCATTGGCCGAGACTCGCGAAGCGTTAGTGCAGCTCGCGCAAGTGTGCCAACAACAACTCACACCGATCAGGAAGGCATCCTAGGATCGCTTCAAGTTTGCAGTAGTTATTGAGGAACTGAGACGCCAATGGCCAAATTTCGTTTCCGGTTAGCGACCTTACAACGCCTCCGCGAGTCGCATCGTGACGAGATGCGTTCGAAGCTGGCCGAAGCGTACGCTGCGGAACGAACACTCGAAGAACAAGTGCTGGCCATCCACGCTGAGGAAGAGGATTTGCGAGTGATACACAAGCGATGCCTCGAAACATCCAGTCCCGATGTGAACCGCCTGCTGGATGTCCAGCGATACTCCGCGTCGCTTAAGGGGCGGCTGAGTACGTTGAAGTCACAAAACCAAGTGTTGGCCACCGAAATCGAGAAACGGCGTCAAGCGCTAGTCGAAGCCGATCAGCAAGTGCGGGTTCTTGAGAAACTGCATGACCGCCAACTGGCAACGCATCGAGATCAGGAGCGGACAGCTGAGGCTAAATCGCTTGACGAAATTGCCTCGTTACGTCGGGAGGATGAGATCTGATGGCTGCAATGATCCGCGTACTGTTCCCGCTTATCGGCTACTTCTGTGTCGCAACGGTCATCACCATGACCGTCGGTTACGGGTACTTGCGCAGCAATGGCTCACTCGATGACGAGACGGTATTTCAGATCATTTCGCTGATCCACGGAATTGATCTCGACGAAATTGCGGCCGCGAACAGCACCGACGAACAGGACGTTCCGCGCGAGGAGATGTCATTCAATGACCATCAGTTGCATCTGCGCATGAACATCCTCCACCTCCAATCGAAACAAAACAACATCAAGAAGAACATCGACGACTTTCAAGCGGAACGCACGGCGTTGGCCAGTCGGATCGACTACATCAGTCGGTTCCGCGACGACGTGGAAACCTATCTGAAACAGAAACTGGATGAAGCGAAGGCTGACGGTCTCTCAGGCGTGCGCGAGCATTGGAAGAATCTGAACGCGAAGAAGCAAACGAAGCAACTACTCAAACAAATGATCCAAGAAAATCAAATGGACACGGTGATCGATATCCTGAATGGCCTGAACCCCAACACCGTTAAGGAAATCCTCAAGACACTTGATAACCCAGATGATCTGCAAATTCTCTACCGAATTGAACAGCAGATGCTTAGCGGTGGCCCGGAAGCAGACTTCATCGATAACAAGCTGCAGGAACTCAACCAGCGCGACAATTAAGAAAACGCGTGTCTCGAAACGGATTTTGATATGACCAAAGTCGCTATCGATCAATTGCTCCAGGTTACCGCACCGACGTCATCGGTGCGCGCCACGTCCCAAGCGGATAGCACGGACGGTCAACGATTCCGGACTCACCTCGATCGCGCAACCGAAGCCGTCGCTCCCAAAGACACACCAGCGGAACGCGAACCAGACGTCTCACAGCTCGATGAAGAAGAACCGCTAGAAGTCAGTGGCGAGCAGCAAGACACTGCCACCACAGAACAAGATGAAACCACACAAGGCGCCGAGTCAGATTCAGCCCAACCCGTCAGGGACGAAGAAACATCGAGCGAAGGTGATACGGACCAGGAGGATGAGGTCACCTTGTCGTCTGCGGCGGCCGCGCTAGAAGTCGAGGGCCCGCACGATTCGGAAACCCAGGTCGTGCCAAGCGGTGCCGATTCCGCACCAACAACGTCAGATTCCAACGACCAGCAAAGCAACCAGCAGACAACACAACATGCCATTGAGGTATCTGTTGAGGCGAGCACGCAAACGACGCCGCCGGAAGCAGGAGAGCTGGAGCTAACGCCATCGTCCGCCACGGTTGATCAAGAGGTAAGCCACTCCCAACTGCCGGCTAGCGAACAGCAGACGACCGAAGTTACGCAGGTCTCTGCCATCGCGCAGTCCCAGGCGGTGGCCTCAGCCGCGGTACTTGCGGACTCTCCGCAGGCGAAAGAGCCCAATGCCGCGCGGCAACCGGAAAGCAAGTCATTCACCGCAGCCAATTCACAACAGCAGACGGAGCTGCCAGTTCTCCACGATAGCGAATCGAACCAAAGCGAACGAACCAACAATCAGCCGAATCCCTTTGGTGCGTCGGTATTCCAAACGAGCGAACTGCCGAATGCGTCCGAACTCGAACCAAAGCTTGCGATCACAAACACCTCGGTCGAGTCCCATAACGGACAACAGTCACCATCTTCCCATACCGACTCGCTCCTAAACGTGGAAAAATCAGTCGGACTCGTGGGAGCTAACAAATCGGAGGCGTTGAACACGAACTCCAACCAGTCCACCACGAGCGACACGCCGACAGTGGATCGGATCCGCTTCGTGCAGCGTGTGAGCGGCGCGATTCGCTCGGCTCATCAGCGCGATGGGCAAATCCAATTGCGTCTGAGTCCTCCCGAGCTCGGCAACCTGAAGATACAGCTGACGGTGAGCGAAAGTGCGATCGCAGCGAATTTGGAAGCCGAGACGTCCGCCGCGCGAACGATCTTGCTCGACAACTTGCCGGCGCTGCGCGAACGGCTTGCCGACCAAGGCATCACCATCGAGAAATTCAACGTCGACATCGGTCGCGAAGGTCAGCAACAAGCCGATAGTCACGGCGCGGGCGAGCGTAACGGACAGAACGGCTCCTCCGACAGCGGCCGCCGATCCACCGAATCTAGCCAAACAGACACCGCGACGGCAGAGACGGTCTCGCAACCGGCGTTAGCCGACACCGAGGTAGCGCTAGACATCCGCATCTGACCACAACAATGATCCCCGACACGTTGGCATATAAACCAGGACAAGAGGTCCGACCATGACTCAAATCCCAAACATTAACAGTTCGTCAGCGGGCGATCAGGCCTTCGGCAGCAACAACACCCTCAATGAGTTGCAGCTGGATGATTTCCTGAACCTGATGATCGCCGAGCTGCAGAATCAGGATCCGCTCAATCCTCTGGAGAATGATGAACTCATCGCGCAGATCAGTCAGATCCGAGAGGTCGGCGCCACGGAGCAACTCACCGAGACGCTCAACTCGGTGCTACTAGGGCAAAACATCACCAGCGCTACTAACCTGATCGGTGCCGATGTCGTCGCGCTCGATGACAATGGGCAGCGTGTCTCGGGCAACGTGCGCGTGGTCACGATCACCGACGGACAACCTCGACTCGATTTAGCGATTGGTACCTCCGCTATCGCCGCATCGCAAGAGGGTGACATCGAAGCGGGCACTTACGACTACGAAGTGGTGTGGGATGATCCCGACTCGGGCCAGAAATTTGGCATCGAGATCACCGGCGTACGCACGAGCACGCTCGAAGATTTCGGAGGTGCCATCCAACTCAACAATCTGCCGCCCACGGACTCGGCAAAGCGGATCTACCGCACCGACCGTACGGGCACGGGCGATCGCAAACTGGTCGGCGAGCTTCGAAACGGCATTGCAACTTCGTTTGTCGACACCAAGGCCGACGCCGGTCGCACCGGCGAACCCCTGACCGCGCTGGTCAACAAAGTGACGTTCGCCGACCGGGTAACTGTCTCGCTCAACAATATTGGAGAGATCCGACCGCCAGGTGGCTGAGTCAGAGCGGCAAGCAACTCATCATCAATCCAGAATTCAAGTAGCACGTGGGAATAGGGAGCATCAATCATGGGTCTTCAATCAGCACTTACAACCGCCCTGACAGGTTTACAGGCGGCCGAAACGACAATCGACGTAGTGGGTAATAACGTCGCGAACTCGCAAACGGTTGGATTCAAAGAATCCGAAGCGATTTTTGCAACGCAGTTCTTGCAGACGTTGAGTATCGGCTCGTCACCGAGCACCAACTCTGGCGGTACCAACCCACGTCAAGTCGGGTTGGGTGTGAAAGTCGCGGAGATTTCGCCGAACTTCACTCAGGGTACTATCGAAATCAGTTCCAACCCACTTGATGTGGCGATTCAGGGCGATGGTTTCCTACTCGTTCAAGATGGGACAGACCGCCTCTACACGAGAAACGGCCAGCTGAAACTGAACGCCGACAATGAAATCACAACGACTACCGGGCAACGAATCCTCGGCTACGCGGTCGACGACGACTTCAACCTGCTCACCAACAATCTTGTACCCCTTTCGATTCCAGTTGGCCAGGAACGTGTCGCGCAAGCCACAGGTAACGCCACACTCAACGGTGTCCTTAATCCGGCAGTTGCCGAAGGCGATCAGCCTGAAGTCATAGAGTCGCGCGTGCTCGGCACAGACGAAATTCCGGCCGTTGACGGGACAGACTTCACGCTCGCCGACGTCGTAGAGGCCGCTACTCCTACTTCATTCACGGCGGCGGACAGCGGCGTTGCGGCAGGCCTCGAGTTGCCGGGCGGTGTGTATCGGTATCGGATGGTGTTTATTGACGACAACGGGCTCGAAGCAGGAATTTCAACGGAGGTGGAAATCGATACGAGCGTATCGGGAGAAGGCGTGTTTCTCGACAACTTGCAGCCAGCTCCGGCAAACTACATGCAGCGAGCAATCTATCGCACAGATCCTGGTGGAACGGAGTTTAAGTTCCTTGAGACAATAAACGCCACCGATACCGACTATACCGACGACGGAAATACTGCTGTCGGCGCTACTCTCGACGATGCGGCGATCGATACCGGCGCGTTCAGCTACTACATTACCTACAACAACCCCTCCGATCCTTCGGCCGAAACACGCCCCACAAACCGCGTTGGTCCCGTTTCGATCACCGACAACGGAAGGCGCATTCGTCTCGACCTCACGGATATTCCGGCGCCACCGGACCCCAACTACACGCAAATGAAGATCTATCGCAACATTAGCGGAGATAGTTCAGATTTCCGCCTGGTCGATACGGTCCCAGCATTTGGGCAGACCGGTTACACGGCTAGCTATATCGATTCCACTGAGAGTTCGCTGATCGCCGGTGCCGAACAACTCAATTTGGACGGGCCACCTGCCAATGGCGGTACGCTATTGACAGACGTCGTGCTTCGTGAGGGTGATATTTATGTGACACCCTTCGAACCCGGAACTCTCAACTTCTCTGCGGATCGCGCCGGCATCGGTCTGGCCGAGAAGTCGCTGGAGATTACCAGTACAACGACGTTGCAGGAATTCATGGAGTTCGTCGGCGACGCGGTCGGGCTGGACGATACTCCCAACGACATCCCCTTCACCCATTCGACCGCAAACATTGAGATCATCAATGGGCGTATTGTGGTCACGAGTAATATGGGTGAGCAGAACGCCATCGATATCCCACTGACGGCGTTCAACCTCACACCTACCGGCGGAACGATCCCGAGTCCGGTCACCCTCAACTTCAATGCCACGCAGAAAGCCGTGGGACCTGGCACGTCATCGGAATTCATCGCGTACGATAGTTTGGGCCTGCCCATCAATGTGCGAATTACGACGGTTCTCGAAACCCGAGATTCAACGAGCACCACCTATCGTTGGTTCGCTTCTAGCGCAGACAACCAACTGGGCGAACCAGATGTCTCGACCGTGGTTGGGAACGGTGTGCTGGTGTTCGACGGCAACGGTGACCTCGACGACGATAATTCGACGCAACGGATCAGTGTTCATCGCAACGACACGGCATCGATCTCGCCTCTGGAAGTCATTCTCGATTTCTCCTCGGTAAAGGCACTTGGTGAAGTCGACGCACAGCAGAACCCGATCAGTTCGCTCAACGTCACGAATCAGGATGGATTCCCGCCGGGTGTGCTGACTGACTTCATCATCACCAACGACGGTGTCATCCAGGGTCAGTTTAGCAACGGCACGCAGCGCACCGTCGGACAGCTCGTCATGGCGCGGTTTGCCAACAACGACGGTTTGCAACAGGTCGGAGATAGCCTCTTCAACGTCGGTGTCAACTCGGGCGATCCTACCTTTGGCGTCCCCGGATCCGAAGGCATTGGAACGTTGAGCGCCGGTGCCGTGGAATTATCGAACACTGACATCGGCCAGAACCTGATCGAATTGATTCTTGCTTCCACTCAGTATCGAGGTGGAGCAAGAGTGATTACCGCGACCCAAGAGCTGCTCGACGAGTTACTAGCTCTGAGTCGATAACCACTTTCGCGAACCATCGAGGCTCGTGATCAATTCCTAACCTATGTTTGAGAATCCGCACTTTCTGGGGAGCCTAGCATGATCAAACTCACGCGTCTCGATGGCGAAGAATTTATCCTGAATGCCGACCTCATTAAGTACGTCGAGCAGCGGCCCGATACATTCATCACCTTGACGGGCAACGACCGCATTGTCGTGAGCGAATCCCCTGAGGAAGTGCTGCGTCGCACCGTCGAATATCAACGCAGCAAGCGACTGATTCCTGAATCCACCGTCCGTTAGAGTCTGGTTGTGCCGAGTATCCCAGTTACGACAAGTCGTTGCACAAGGACTTTGAGGCAAAACGTCAACATTGTGAGGCAGGCAAAGCTATGTTTGTGCGGGCGCGAACGCGTTGAGCTCCCAAATAGCCGTATCGATATTCACTCCTGCCCGCCCTTAGTAACGATCCCATAACTGACCGATGGATATCGCAACCGTAATCGGCACTGTGCTAGCAATGGCACTGATCCTAGGCTCCATCATCATTGGTGGCGGTAGCTTCGTCGCGTTTATGGATGCTCCGTCGTTTATGGTGGTGTGCGGTGGCGCGGTGGCGGCGGGTATGATCTCGTTCCCGATGAAGAACTTCATGTCCGTCTTCGGCGTGACGATGAAGGTCTTCTTCAACAAGCAAGATTCCGTTCCTAAGCTTATCGAAGAAATCGTCAGCCTCGCTGAAACTGCCCGTCGCGATGGGCTGTTGGCCTTGGAAGGTCGGCTGGGTGACATCGAAAACAAGTTCGTCGTGCTAGGCATCCAAATGGCTGTCGACGGAACACGTCCCGAGGTGATGGAAGACATTCTACGCACCGAACTCGACGCGGTAGCTACTCGCCACCGCGACGGCAAGGCGCTCATGGATTGCATGGGTCGATTTGCACCCGCCTTTGGCATGATCGGAACCCTGATGGGTCTGGTGATCATGCTGGGAGACATGAGCGATCCATCGAAGATTGGTGCTGGTATGGCGGTCGCACTGCTGACGACGATGTACGGAGCCATTGCCGCCAACGTCGTGTTCTTGCCGTTTGCTGAGAAGCTCGGATTCAACAACAAACAAGAATTGCTCGTCATGGAGATCGTCATCCGCGGCATCATGGCGATCCAATCAGGCGAGAACCCACGCGTAATCGAACAGAAACTAAACACGTTCATCCCGCCAAAAATGCGGGCTAACGATAAGGATGCGGCATAAGTGGCTGTCGAAGAAGAACCAGAAGCAGGCATACCGGAGTGGGTCGTGACCTTCGGCGACATGATGTCGTTGTTGCTGACTTTCTTCATCATGCTCGTCTCGATGAGTGAGATGAAGCAGGACGAGAAGTTTCAGGCAGTGGCCGAGGCGCTGCGTAAGCAGGTCGGTCATGACCTGTCGGCGGCGACATTGGTGCCAGGCAGCTTCCGCCCTCGGAACTCCGTTACGGAATGGAACTCCAGTACGGGTCGCGACGAGAAAAAAGACCTTAAGAATGGTGGTCAAGAGAATAGAGCGGTAACCGGCGCTCACGAAAAAGTGCAAATCGTCCGGCCCGGCGAGGATTCGTCGATTGGTGGTCAAATACACTTTGCAGAAGATTCCGCGGAACTAACGCGAGATAACAAGAAGGAGTTGATTCGCATCATCGAGCAGATCTCGGGGAAACCGCAGAAAATCGAAATCCGAGGACATTCCACACGCAGACCAGTGGACCCCAACTCGGGCTTTCGCGACGTTTATGACTTAGCCGCTGCCCGTGCGCGCAGCACGATGAATTTCATGCTGGAGCAAGGCATCCACCTCAGGCGGATTCGGTTGGGAAACGCAGGGGCCGAAGAGCCGCTGTATAACGGCATGGATCAAGAAAGGCTGAAGAGGAACGCGCGAGTTCAGATCTTGATGTGGGACGAAACCGTCCACGATCTGGACGGCAGCAAGACACAATAAACCAACGGGCAGCAATTCCATACGCACACCTTGAGCCACGGCTAATGTAATCGGTCAAGTAGTGCGGAGGCGAAAATACTATGGCAGACGAATCGAATCAAGCTCCGGCGAAAAAGGGCACCGGCATCATGACGCTGATAAAGGCCGTGGCCTTTATTTCGGTAATCGTGCTGCTACAAATTGCAGCCGCGTCGGTGCTGATTCCCTCTGCCGAGCAAACCACCGAAATTGCCACCAAGCTAGCAACGACAGATCTTGAGGAAACCGAAGATGGCGAAACTGCCGAAGAGGCCGCTACCGAGGAAGTCGACCAGCTAGCAACCGCCGACATGACGGAAGTTGAGCTCGGCACCTTTCACAGCCTGAGCCATAACCTCAACACGGGGAGTAAAACGAACATCGATTTCAAGCTGTTCGCCACCGTGTTGAGAGACGATGAGTCGGAGTTCTTCGAGCTGTTCGCAGCCAATGAGCACCGTATCCGTGAACAAGTACAGATCACCGTACGCGGGGCCGACCTCAGCGACTTTTCAGATCCGACGTTGGGGTTGATCAAACGGCGAATATTGGAGAAAACCAACCGCGCATTAGGTAAGCCGCTACTGCATGAAGCGATCTTCAGCGATTTCTCATTCGAAGAGCGATAAGCGTCAGCCGAATACAACGAGTCATTCGATGATGCGAAGGAGAAGGAATTCCGATGGCAGATGACCAAGAACAAATGGGCCAAGATGAGATCGAAGCTCTGCTCCGCCAGGCGGAAGCTGGGGGCGGCGCTGACTCTGCCGCAGGCGATGCATCCGACGCCAAGCCGAGTGGTAGCGGCAATCAGGTCGATCAAGCGGAACTCGAAGCGCTGCTGGCTGATGGCGGAAACGTAGCACCGACGTCTGGCGCGGGCGTCTCCGGCGAATCGGCGATTTCAAAGAATGATATTGAGCTATTGCTCAACAAGGCGGAGCAAGCACTGGAATCGATCGATGCTGCTGATTCCCAGACCGTTCTGCCTCCCGGGATCCGCACTTTCGAGTTCGAAAAGTTTGGCGGCACGGCCGCCAACACCAAAGCGGCGACCCTGGAACTCATGCGCGATGTGCAGCTCGATATGACGATCGAACTGGGGCGGACGCATATGCAGCTGGAAGAACTCTTGAAGCTCGGTCAAGGAGCCGTCGTACCCTTGGACAAATTGGCCGGTGATCCGGCGGACATCTTCGTCAATGGTCGACTCGTAGCGCGTGGCGAAGTGCTAGTGCTCAACGACAACTTCTGCATTCGCGTCGCTGAGCTGATCGAAGGCGAGTACGCAGTGGCGTAACCGACCGCCACGCTGGCATGTCCCGGAGCGGAGCAATCCGTTTCCAACATCAAATTCGCATCGCTGGTACGCGCTGAGACCGGCGGGGCGTGCTGGTGCTAGCAGCACCGCAGCCGATTGATCTGGCCAGCGACACGAGGATTTTTCTATAAGTCCTCCTCCATGTAGCCGGCAGCGGGACGCACCTTTCTTGCCAGCTACTCCCTCGTCGGATTCTTGGTTGCGTGATGACTGGCTCTCTCGGCAGAACAAAACGATACCGCGTATTGTTGGCGCTGCTGTTCGCATTACTGTGGACCCATTCCGCCAAAGTTCAGGCGGAAAACAGAGTCATTGCCACGTACAAGCGAAGCGATCGCAACCACGCGGCGGCCGTGGCGGCGAGACCGACCAAAGTTGATCACCGCGTGCAGCCTGCGGCCGCCCAAGCCGCGCCGCAGCAGCGTACTGCTGCGACGAGTAACGACCGACGACTGCTAGCTCCGCGCTCAAATCGATCAAACGGATCAGCCGCACCGCAGCTTAGTGGCAGCTCGGCAAAGAAACCGGCGCTCGCACTTCCCAAGATCGAGTCGTTCACAACCGCAGGCGCCGGGCTGGCGATCGTCGTCGGATTGTTTCTGGTGTGCATGTGGCTACTGCGAAAGAGCGGACCAACTCCGACATCCCCACTGCCCAAGGACGCAGTCTCGGTGCTAGGACGTGTTCCACTGGCCGCGAGAAACTTCGCGCACTTGCTGCAAGTCGGACACAAGCTGGTGCTCGTGGCAATCACGCCCGAGGGCGTCTCACCGATTACCGAAGTCACCGATCCGATGGAAGTACAGCGATTGCTTGGGCTCTGCCAGCAGACCAAGAAACATAGCACCTCAGCCGAGTTTCACGATGTCTTGAAGAACCTAACCAAGGAACCGGCAACAGGATTCCTCGGCCACGAAGTTCCCACAGCTTACGCGACGCAAACGAGGCAGGACCGATGAACCCAATCCGAAATTGGTTGCCGGCACTCGTAGCTGGAGCAGCGTTACTTGCTCCAGCGCTCGCCACCGCGCAGACGGCCACCCCCCCGGGGTCTTCGGTATCTTCGTTGCTTCCTAGCGGCATCGGTGGTCCGGAGCAATGGACGAGCCCTGAAGGCTTGTCGTCGACCCTGCAGGTGATGATCCTATTGACGGTCATCAGCCTGGCCCCTGCTCTGCTGCTGATGACAACCAGCTTCATCCGGATCTTGGTGGTGCTCGGGCTCTTGCGCCAAGCATTAGGAACTCAGCAGTTGCCCCCCAGCCAGGTGATTACGTCGATCGCGCTGTTCATGACCATCCTGTTGATGACGCCCGTCTGGAGCGAGGTCTACGACCAGGCGATCAAACCGTACACCGACAAGCAGATTGATCTGGAACAGGCTTGGGAACGCGGCGCCTTGCCGATCCGAAAGTTCATGGGAGAGCAGATTCGGCGCACCGAGAATCAGGACGATGTTTATTTGTTCCTCAGCTACATGCCCAGCGAAGTCGATCCTGCCACGGGTGAGTTGCCGGAAAATTATGCGTTCTACCCAGAGGATGGGAGCAAAGATCGCATCGTGCCGCTGCAGGCGCTGCTGCCGGCGTACATGCTCAGCGAACTAAAAACCGCATTCCTAATTGGATTTCAAATTTATCTGCCGTTCGTAATTTTAGATATCGTTGTGGCCAGCGTTACGATTTCGATGGGCATGCTCATGCTGCCACCGGTATTGATTTCGCTGCCGTTTAAGTTGCTGCTGTTTGTGCTGGTCGATGGCTGGACTCTGGTGGTGCAGATGCTGCTGGAGAGTTTTGCCGTCGCGTTCTGACCTTGAGAACACCATGACCCCGCAAGATGCCGTCGATCTGGGCCGCGAAGCCCTGCTGATTGCCACCCTGGTGGCCGCTCCGATCCTGTTATCGGGCATGCTCGTGGGCTTGATTATCGGCCTCATGCAGGCACTCACGCAGATTCAGGAACAGACGGTCGCCTTCGTGCCAAAGCTAGTGGCCATGGTGATTGCGTTGGCGTTCGCCCTGCCGTGGATTCTGGAACAGCTGCTCGATTACTCACAAACGCTGATCTCCAATATTCCCGGGACGCTCTAGGTCCGAAAGATGAGACAACGGAGTTCGTTTCGACGGTGGATAGCTGATGTCGCTGCTGGAAACACTGCTGTTCAACCAATTCGCAGTCTTCACGCTGGTGTTGGCACGCGTCGGGGCGTTGATCATGTCCGCCCCGATTTATGGTAGTGCTGCCATACCCATGCGCGCCCGTGCGCTGCTGACGGTTGCCATCTCATTGCTGCTGACACCGCTGCTCACGACAAGTCCACCGGCGGACATGACCAGCTTGCTGGTCTACGCACGCTATCTGGCGAGCGAGGCGTTAATCGGGCTGCTGCTTGGGTTCGGGATCACAGTCCTGCTCAGCGGGATCCAAGTCACAGGCCAGGTGATTAGCCAGCTCGGCGGCACCGCGCTTGCTGACACGTTTGATCCGACCTTAAATACCAACCTGTCGGTTTACTCACAGTTGTTCTACTTCCTGACCATCGCGATGTTCGTCCTGCTCGATGGACATCGCATCGTGATGGACGCGCTGCTGGACACTTACACCTGGATGCCCCCAGGGAAAGGTTCCCTGGGGGCGAGTTATGTCGAAGTGCTGACCGCCATGCTGTCGCAGAGCTTCTTACTCGGCATTCGTGCCGCCGCGCCCACGATGACAGCGCTGCTGCTGGCAACGCTGGTACTCGGCCTGATTGGGCGCACCATGCCGCAGATTAACATTCTGGCCGTTGGGTTCGGCATCAATTCCCTGCTCACGCTTGGCTGCCTGTTCACGACTCTGGGGGCAATCGTGTGGGCCTTTCCTGTCGAGACGGCCTCGGCCGTTGAGATGATTCGCGAAGCCCTCGCTGGGTCCGCAGCGCTGACTCCTTGACCGAGTGATTGATGGCTGAACAGTCTGGCGAAAAAACCCAAGAACCAACCCAGCATCGCAGGGACCAAGCCCGCGAGCAGGGCCAGGTTGCATTTAGTCAGGACCTTAGCTCCGCCGCCCTGCTGATTGTTGGCGTGCTTTTGCTGCGCACTTACGGGCCGGAAGTCATCAATACGGCGGGCGGGTTTATGAAGTATCAGCTCAGTACCGTTGGTCCACTGAACATCGATAGTTCCGATATCCTTACCGAGTCGCAAGGGATCGTCAGGATGCTGGGCAAAGCACTGCTGCCAATCATTGGGCTGCTCGCGTTGGCTGGGGTGTTCAGCAGCGTCTTCCAAGTCGGTATCCTCTTTGTGCCCGAGCGATTGGTACCCGACATCAAGCGACTGAACCCGCTGAGTGGGCTGCAACGAATTCTCTCGTTGAGCGGCGCAATGAAACTGAGCTTTGGCATGTTCAAAGTCGCGGTGGTCAGTATCGTGGCGGCGACCGTGCTCTATCTGCGCTACGAGGAAGTAATGTACGCCAGCAGCCTTGCTGCTCGTGAGCTGGCGCCGTTCATGATCGACTTGGGATTGTCGACGGCGCTGTGGGTGGGAGTGGCGTTGTTCACTTTGGCGCTACTGGATTTCGCTTACCAGAAGTGGAAGCACAATCAGGACCTGATGATGACGCGCCAAGAAGTCGTCGACGAAATGAAGAACCTTCAAGGCGACCCGCAGGTCATCGCCCGCAGACGTGCGGTCCAACGACAGATGGCGCTCAATCGCATGGGCGACAAAGTCCCGCAGGCGGACGTCATCGTCACCAATCCAACGGAACTCGCCGTTGCGATCCAATACGAGCCCGAGGAGATGGCAGCTCCAATTGTGATCGCCAAGGGTGCCGGTGTGCTCGCACAACGAATTCGTCGTCTCGCGTTGGAGCACAACATTCCGGTCGTGGAACGCAAACCGCTCGCTCGACTGCTGTACAAGGAAGTCGAACCGGGGCATCCCGTGCCCGACGAAAGCTACGCGGCGGTCGCCGAGGTGCTGGCCTATGTGTACCAACTCAAAGGCAAGAAACCACCAATCCCCACGGCGGCCTAACTACGGTCATTCGTCGTAGCCGTAGCGATCGAAGTATCCAGACCAACGCCGACGGACCATCTCGCGCTTGTCGTCAGCTAATTCGTAGCGATTGCTGCGGTAGTTTTTCACGTCGGCTAAATGCTGCTCCACGGGTGACTCGACGCGGGCAAAGTCGCCCAATTCAAGCTGCTCGTAGACGTCGCGCAACGCGTCCTTGGGACGGTCGATCAAGTCTTCGTAATGCAGCTCAACGAGTTGGTTCTCGCCAAGCAACTGCCGATCGCGCTCAAACGCGGCATACATCGTTTCGTGTGAGCTGAGCACGTACTCCTCGATCCACTCCTGTTCGCCGAGCCCCTGCAAACGCTGGACTTCGTTGAGCGACTTCCACAGATTCACGGTCGATTGGAATAGCTTGTAGGGATCGCGCACAATGTGGACGAACTTGGCATCGGGGAACATCTCTAGCAACGTGCGCACACGCGCGGTGTGCGGCGGCGACTTCACTACAATTCGCCGCGGATCACGAAAGGTAATTCCTCGGAAGAAATGAAGGAGTTCTCGCTTCCACCGTTCGTGTTCATCAGGGCTAAGCCCCCCCAAATCTAGGTAGTCGGCATTCACTGGGCCATGTTTGGGAAACATCATCGACGTGTACGGTGTGGGGATGCCAAGGTTGCCCAGAGCAAACTCATCTTCTTGCGGACGTTTCCATCCGGCGGCCATGTTGTCCATCGGACGGCGCCTTGGAAGTAGCGCCGAAGTCCACGGCGTGAACCACGCGTCAGTGAGGACGAAATGATGCGGTGCGAAGCACTGGTAGGTTGTGGCGTAGGTGTGTTCAGGATCGCGGATCAGCAACTCGTGCAGGAAGGTCGTCCCAGCTCTCCAGTGGCCGAGGATGAAGATCGGGGCCTCCGGCAGCTGCGTCTGCTCGATGCGTCGACCATAAACCAGGTTGTCGAGCGCTGAAGCCGCGCTGTTGAAAACGCTGAAGGCCGTGATACTAATTGCGGTCGGCAACTTGGTGAGCGAGACTCGGAACCGGTTGCTGGCCAGCGAGCGCGTCCAAGTCGACAGCCGCATGCCGTGCCAAAATCGAGGCGAGTACCACGGAAACGGGTTCTTCACTACCCGTTCGCGGCGTGGCGCGGCTAGTCGTTCGGTCAGCACGCTCATCCGAAAACGCCCCAAATACTGATCGTACTTAGTCTGACAATATCGCGAATGGAACACGCTCCGTCTTGCTCAGGTCGTTTCGATGCCATCGATATCGATTGATTCACGCGGACGCAGCGCCGCACGTTCGCGTCGATCACGTTTCGCAAGCCAAGTCATGCTGGCCCACACCGTCGCGAGTGCGACGAGGAACGCGATACCAGCCCAAAGCGAGGCACGACTGTCGCGCGGGACCGTCTTGCTTAGCCACGTCGGCGTCTTCGCGAGCAACACCGGAGTATACAGTTGCCGTGGTGTTTCTGTCTCCCCGTCCTGCTGGACTAAGTTGCGCGAGCGATAACGCCAGCTCTTGAAAAACACGCCAGCTATTTGAACCGGCTCACGGATCAGGTCACCGACGAGAAAGCCCTCCGGCAACGCGTGGACGCAACAAACAACCGGGCGATTGTCGAGCAACCTTGCCTCGATCGGATATACTTCCACCTCGTAGTAACCGGCAAGATCTGCATCATCTTCCACGGCAATCCAGACAGCGCGCCGGGCTGTGCCCTCGAAGAAGAACAGTTCACCGACTTCCTGCTCAGGCTGAAGAAACATCGTCGCGACCGACGACTGTCCGTTTTCTGCCTGTCGGGCGATCGTCGTCGCCAGATCGCGCCATGTTTTTGCGCGTCGGACTTCCAAAGCCAAACGTTCGCGCTCACTTGGCTCGCCAGCTTGTTCGTATTCAGCAGTGAGTCGCCGGTGCTTCGCGGCTAACTCTGGCTGACGCTTGCGCCATGCTTCCGCGACTGGCGCGACGTTCTCCTGTGCTTCGCTTGTTAACTCGCGCAAGTCCATCGCTAGGAGTGCCTTCAGGCCGGCATAAAACGCTTCACCCTCGCGGCTGACTTCCGGCTTCACAAACGGTTGTCGATGCACGACCTCATCGAGCAGCGCGACGTCCATACCGTGACGCGCCAACAGGGCCTGTCCCGTCGGCACACCGTCGGTCGGATACCACGCGAGATGACTCGTCACCACGGTGGCCGGACGAGAGTTTTCCGTGTCCGGCTGTCTGACCAGAACGCAGTGTGCAGTCACCGATTCATCAAATTGCCGCCTATTCTTCCAGGCCCGCGGAATATGACTCGACAGAACTTCCACGACGGATGTCGCCCTTGCCGTGGCATCGGCGAACGCGAAGCTGCAAACGTAAATGACGTTCTTCCCCGTGATTCTGGCAAGCTCCTCGTCCAGCGCAACCTCTTCGACTGCAGTCACGTGCCCTTCGATTTCGAAGACCGCCCCCACGACCTCCTCATCGCCATCGCTCCACATCGGCGGTTGCGTGGATAATCGAGGGGACGACTGCACATCCCGAAACTGCTCCAAGCGCGTCACCACTTGGATCAGAACTTGCCAATCATCGTCCGTGAATGCTTCACGGTCCGGCAGAGCTTTCAATCGGGTCGGCCCCACGCCGCCCAATTCCAACACTTCGCGAAGGTTCACCGCTTCGCCCTCCTGAGCACGCGCGGCGACCACGCTCAGCACGCCAAACAAGATCGGCATCAGCAAGCGAATTGAAACTGCCTGCTTCATGATGGTGAATCCCCTTCGGCAAGTCGGCCGAGCTGCTCTCGCACAGATTCCGTCGGCGTCGTTTGCTCGGGTAGCTGCACGTCGGCAGCATGGCTCATGGTGCGACTTGGGCGACGAGTCGTCCGCATCGCTACATAAACCACGATTGCTGCGAACAGTCCGGCGACAAGAACTGCCTGTAGCCAAGATCGCTGGCTAGGAGCGTGTGTCAGCGATCGAAGCTTTGTGACCGGTTGCCAATCCACTCCGCGAGCGAGCACGATGGGAGCAATACCTAAACCATCTTCCCAAGGGTATGACCAATTCTTGAAATAGTATCCCGTCGCCGCGACGCTCGCGCTGAGCTGATCCCCCCGCGGAAAGTCGTTGGGCAACTCCAGGCAATACACCACAATCGGCCAATTGCCGCCTCCGACTGGTTCAATCCACAGGCGGTGGTACGACTCGATGCTAAGCCGATTGTCAGGCGCTGGCTGCAACTCTTCGCGACGAACCGTGCCCCGTACCGTGACGACTTTGCCGCGGTAGTAGTCGGGTTGCTTCAACAACTGAGCATAGGTCAGCTCACCGAGCGAAGCCGACTTCAACTGATCATCGTCGCGATTCTGTAAGGCTGCGAATAAATCGAACCAAGCCTCGCTCTCCTCGGGTCGAAAGTAAGTGTTGTCGCGAACCTTGGACAACGGGTCGTCACCACGGTTGTTCGCCGGGCGCTCGGTCGCGAGAGGCTCCGCATCGCGTTGGACTTCATCAACACCGGCAGTCGGCAGAGCGTCTGCCGTCGAGTCAAAATCAACCGCTTCCCCATCTGCTTCATCTGCTGCCAAGTCTGGCGCGCCGAAGAGCTGCCCTAGCCGCTCAGCTGTCTCGGGCTGATTGAGTTGACGCATTGCGAGTACGACCATGCCCAACGCCAACAGAAGTGTCCAGATACGCCAACTTTGGCGTCTGGCTAGCCGTTTTCGTTCTCGCTGGCGAGCTGCGCGATCGTCGGAAGCGTGATTGAAATCGAGCAACTGACCCTTCCCATTGCCGATGAGATTCGGCCCCTGACGAGTGTGACCCTAGCACCTCTTCAATTTTAGTCGCCTCTCGATCTGGCGGACACCCAGTTCCGTTGGGCGGGCGCCGAAAAGCAAGCAGAATCGTCAAAACTCTCCCGACCCGTCACAAAGCACCCGACTAGTGTCAGTCTGCCGCCTTTGGTGTAGAATGAACGAACTCGCACCGGAACAAACTTTTTACGATAGAGGCACTCTCGGCAATCCATTGCGCAAGCTGCGCGCGGACCGGAGGCATTGATTCCAGGAAGGGAATTTTTTGTGAGCTTGATGCTGTGTTCACCAACAGCCTCTTCCACGCGCCCGTCGCGCGCTGCTCGCGGGATGCGTCTGCTGGCGATGTTGCTGCTGGCAGCCATATCAGCCTTCTCCGTTGTACGGCCTGCTTCCGCAGATCTGGCCGATGACTTCTTGTCCGGCTTGCGTGAACGCGGTTGGCACGATACCGCGCTCGAGTATCTCACGGTGGCGGAGCGTGACCCGCTCGCCGGCCCCGAGTTCTTGAAAAACCTCGCCTATGAACGCGCGGTGACCCAGTCGGCGTTGGCTCGATCGGCCCCGAATGAGAACCTCCGGCAGCAAGGTCTCGTGAAGGCGGCGAAAGCATTCCAACAGTTCGCCGCAGACCAGCCAGATTCGACTCGTCAGATCGAAGCCCTCTCCTCGGCGGGCAGTCTCTACAGCGAATTGGCATTGCTTGCGAACAACCGTGCCGAAAACCTCCCGGACGGCGCCGAGAACCAGCGCGCGAAACTCGGCGAAACTGCCCGTGAGTATCTGGAGTTGGCCAGAACACCGCTGACGGAGTTGCAAGAGCAGTGCGCCGACCGACTCGAATCGTTGCCCAAAGCTGCGGAGTTGCAGAAGAGCCGAGGCACACTCGTTAGTCGTCAGCAGTTGGAAGGCAAACTCGCCGAGTCGAAGTTCATGCTCGCCAAGTTGGCATTCGAAACAGCTCGCACGTACCAGGAAGGTTCCAGAGCAAACCGGCAAGCGCTGAAATCGGCTGCCAGCGCTTTCGCTGACCTGTATAGCGAGTACGAAGACAAACTCGTAGGATTTTATGGAAGGTTCTATGAGGGACGCAGTCATCAACTGGCAGGAGAGTTGGACAAGGCTCTGCAGGCGTACCTTGATATCGTCGATCAGCCGCCGATCCCCAATCGCGACTTCCGCCGACTGGTCACGCGGGCCTACCGATATCGGTCGGAGTGCCACCTGGCCAGCAACGAATTCGACGATGCGATCGACGAGTGCCGCGAGTGGCTGGAGGAGTCGAGCGCCACGGAACTGACCGACCCCGATTGGCTCGCCCTCTCGTTTCAGCTTGCCACGGTCTTCGAAGCTCAAGCCACCGCCGGCGAGGGCGGAGATCCCAAGCGTCTCAGAAATGAAGCGAGAAAGCTCTATCGCGAAATCGCGCGTCACCCGGGAGAATTCCAACGCGACGCCAAGGCCAAGATCGCCAGTGGCGCATCTGGACGAGAGCGGCCGGCCATCGTCCGCACCTTTGAGCAAGCGTACACCGAGGGCAAGGCAGCGCTGGAGCAGATGAATTCTGCCAAGATCGCGGCCAATATCGCCAAGGAGAACAATCCTGACTCGATCGACGAGTTCAACGAACAAGTCACTGCGGAGCGTATCGCCGGGGTCAGCTACTTCCGCCAAGCAACGCAACTCGCTGATCGAGAGACC
>JANQQA010000029.1 GCA_028285205.1 Bythopirellula sp.
GCTGGACCTGCTGGCCGTGCGTACCGAAAACGGTAGCCTGGAACGCGCGGACCTAAATCGCGCGATGGAGGATGTCGCCGCCGTACTCCTAATCGGCGAAGACGCCGGCCACGAGGCGCTGGCGCCACTGGAAAAGCTGGAGCTAGCGCGCAGCCTTCAATAGCGAAAGCGTCAACATCTGATCAACACGCATCCCACCATGTAGGAGCGCCTTCAGGCGCGATTGAAGCTCAACGCAACCCCAACCCTGATCGCGCCTCGTCGCTCACGGACATCCTGTCCTCCGCGACATTCGCACTCCTGTACATCAAGGCGCTCCTACAGGTCGATGCCAAACGTTCGCTTACGAAGCAATCGTGAAGACGATCGGTAACACTATCCAACACGATCCGCCGTAGAAGTCTCGACGCCGTCAAATCATCATCCTCACCACAAATTACTAGGGAGGTTGAAACCATGTTGAAAACACTGAAGACGGCGATGTTCGCCGCAATCGCGGTGGCAGGTCTTGCACATGCAGGCGTGGACACCGGCACCGACAACAACGACGTCATCTTGGCGGGCCACGACGCGGTGGCGTACTTCACCGAGAATCGGCCCGTGCTCGGCTCGGCGGATTACACGGCCAGCTACGCCGGCGCGATCTATCGCTTTGCGTCGGCTGAGAACCGCGATCTTTTTCGCGCCGACCCGGCCAAGTATGCGCCCGCCTACGGCGGTTACTGCGCACTCGGCACGTCGTTCGGCAAGAAGTTCCAGGTCGACGGCAAAGCATTCCGCGTCGTAGACGGACAGCTGTACGTGAACAAGAACCTGGAGGTTTACGCCACCTGGAAGAAAGACATTCCGGGAAACATCGAGAAAGCAGACGGCTACTGGCCGCGGATCAAGAACGTACCGGCCGGCGATCTCTAGTGCAGGCAGCGCGGTGGTTCTAGACGATTGGTCGCTCTATTCGACACGGTCGATCATAGATAGTCGGATCACCGCAATGCATGATGAAGCTCAATGATGATTTGAGCTTCTGGCAAAGCAACAGTTGCCCCAGCGCGTCCCCCCAAACGCGCACCCCAGGCCGATGCCGAAAGGCATCGGCCTTTCTTCCTGCCACCACTTTTGTAGGAGCGCCTTGAAGTACAGGAGTACGAATGTCGCGGAGGACAGGATGTCCGTGAGCGACCAGGCGCGATTTTCCACTCCCCGCGACAAAGGCGCTTGCCCCCAACGCGCCTCGAAACCCCACCAAAACACCCCAACCACCCCCGTGCTAGACTCGCCCAACGCTCCAACAAGCGACCCCTAATAATAAGAATGCAAGACACCAAGGCCGGCCGCCGCGCCAACCGCCACACCCACCGCTCGCAGCACCTGCCGTCATGAGCCGCTACGCCGAGTTCCGTGCCGGCTGGCCGACCCTGCTCGCCGCGCTGATCGGCATCGGCTGCGGCGCCTCACCGGTGCCATACAACATGGTGGGTCACCTCGTGGGCCCGCTGCAGGCAGAGTTCGGCTGGGGCCGCGGCCAGATCATGCTGGCGGTGACCGTGTTCGGTGCCGTCGTGATGCTGCTGGCGCCGTGGTTCGGTGCGCTGATCGATAGAAAGGGCGTGCGCAAGATCGGTGTTGCCGCGCTGATCGGTTTCTCGCTGAGCTGGATGGCGACGACGCTGACGACGTCGAACATTTACGTTTACTACGGCATCTGGATCGTTGCCGGCGTTCTCGGCGGCGCGTCCATACCGATTTCATGGACACGCGCTGTCAACGCGTGGTTCGTGACAAACCGTGGTTTGGCGCTGGCGATCGCGCTGTTGGGAACCGGATTCGCGGGCATCGCGCTGAACCTCTCGGCGCCGTGGATGATCGAGAACTACGGCTGGCGCGGTGCGGTGATCGGCTCCGCGTTACCGGCGCTGGTGTTGGCGGCACCGTTTGCATTGCTGTTCCTGCGCGACGCGCCGGATACGACGATTGCGGGCGCGACGGAAGCGCAGGCGCAGCAAAACCTGCACGGCGCGACCCTGAAGGAAGCGACGTCGACCGCCACATTCTGGATCATGTTTGCCGCGTTCGCGATGGTGGCGCTCGCGTTCGGCGGTCTGTTCGTCAACTTCGTGCCGATGCTGATGGACGCCGGCTTCGAGGGCGGGGCAGCCGGCGCGGTGGCCAGCACGATCGGCGTCAGCATCCTCGCGGGCCGCTTGGTGGCCGGCGCGCTATTGGATCGCTACTGGGCGCCATACGTAGCGGCGCCGCTGTTCATCGCGCCGGCGGTTGCGTGCGTGATCGTGGCGACCAGTACGGTAACGCCGACCCTGGCAACCGTAACGGCAGTCTTGATCGGTTTTGCGGCGGGCGTAGAAAGCGATCTGATCGCCTACTTAGCAGCGCGCTACTACGGTTTGAAAAACTACGCACGCATCTACGGCGTGCTGTACATGGCCTTCGGTTTCGCATCGGCGGTGTCGCCACCGCTCTACGGATGGTCCTACGACATCTTCGGCTCATACCAAATCGCGCTGTTCTGCGGCGCAACGCTCTTCACGATCAGCGCCATCATCATGTTCTTCATGAACCGCTACCCAGAAGAACACGCCCCAACATGATCACCACAAATCTTGTAGGAGCGCCTTCAGGCGCGATCAAACCAAAACGACGCACCACTGCGCGATGATTGAAACAATCAAAATGTATCGCCGAATTGCCCCAATCTTCCTAGCATTGCTGCTAACGTCGGCGCCGATTCACGCCGACCCCAACATCACCCAAACCCTAATCGGCACCCCCATCACCGAACCCGCCTGGTCCTCAACAACCCGCGCCCGCCTAGAAAAGGACCTAGAAATCGCCCGCGCAGTAATGCGCGTCGCCCCGGAACGCGAAGACTCCCACATCTGGCTAGGCCGCCGCCTGGGCTACCTGGCAAGAAACGGCGACGCGGTCGAAGTGTTCACGAACGCGCTGGAGCAATTCCCAGAGAGCTACAAACTCCACCGCTTCCGCGGCCGCCACCTGGCAAGAAACCGCGCCTTCGAGCGCGCGATCGCCGACTACAAGCGCGCGCTAGCGCTGATGGAAGGCGTGGCGGATAGCTACGAGCCGGACGGCATCATCAACGCCCGCCATCAATACCTAGGCTCCTATCGTTCGAACCTGCACTACTACCTGGGCCAAACGAGCTGGGCGATAGGCGACTACGAGGCGACACTACTCGGCATGATGCGGGCCGCCGCCGAGCCGCTGGTACAGCACGACGACCGCCGTGTGGCGACCGGCTTCTGGCGGTACCTGGCGCTGAGAAAGCTGGGCCGAGACGAGGAGGCTCGGACCATCGTCAACGCCATCCCGGACGACCTAGAGCTGGTCGAAAACACCGACTACTACGACGGCATCCGCTTCTTCAAAGGCACCCTGAGCGAGGCAGAACTGCTGCCCAGAGCGGGCCTAAACGCTAAATTCGGCGTCGCCATGACCCATCTCATAGAGGGTCGGACGGAAAGGGCAGAGCAGATGCTGACCGATCTGGTAGCCGGCTCATCGCAAGGCTATTGGCCAGCCGAAACCGAGCTGCTCGCGCTCCGCGACTAGCCGCCGATCTTGACTGCCCCACCACCGCCCGGTCTAATACCCCGCTCGTCCGGCGCCCCAACCGCGGGCCACGACGAACTTGTAGGAGCGCCTTCAGGCGCGATCTCTAAAGGGTTGCGATAAGACGAATACGAACGCGCCCCTAGAGAACACCCCACAAGGCCAGGTAGCTCAGTTGGTAGAGCAGCGGACTGAAAATCCGCGTGTCGGTGGTTCGATTCCGCCCCTGGCCACCAAATTCCCATCCCGTAACGTCCGATAAGATCCAGGCTATTGCATAACTGCTTGAGCCTGATTTACTTGTCGTCCAATGACGTTCCAAATCGTCTTTCTACATCCCGTCAATGACTGGGGTACAAGCTGGGGTACTCCGGTCAGTTTCGCTACGGATACCCCACTTTGAACCTAACTGTTGCCAAGGTTCGAAATGCGAAGCCGCGAGCGAAGCCTTACAAGCTTTATGACGGGAAAGGTCTCTATCTGCATGTGATGCCAACTGGCAGCAAACTCTGGAAATTGAAATACACGCTTGCGAAACGAGAGAATTGTTTGTCGTTCGGGCCGTACCCAGATACAAGCCTTGCCGTTGCCAGACGGAAGAGAACGATTGCGCGGCAGATGTTGGCTGATGGTATTGATCCGTCAAAGGCCAAGAAAGCGAAAAGAGAGGCTGATCTAACACAGGGAGTGACTTTTGAGTCGATCGCCAAGGAGTGGGTAGACGATCGGCTATCAAACTGGGCGCCAAGTCACTCCTCGAAGGTGATTCGGCGACTTGAACGCGACATCTACCCACGGTTGGGGAACCGTCCAATCAGAGAGATAGGCGCCCGAGAGCTGTTGCTTGCATTGAGGAAGATAGTTGATCGCGGTGCAATCGAGACAGCGCATCGGACCAAGCAGGCCTGCGGCCAGGTGTTTCGCTATGCCGTAGCGACCGGCCGAGCCGATCGGGACATAAGCCAGGATTTGCGGGGAGCCCTCCCGCCACCCACGCGCCGTCATCTGGCATCAATCACCGATCCTTTGGAAATAGGTGGGCTGTTGAGAGCGATAGATAGTTTTTCCGGTTACGACGTAACAAAGCTGGCTCTCCAGCTGGCCCCATTCGTTTTCGTTCGCCCGGGCGAGCTTCGGGGAGCTGAATGGCACGAGATTGATCTGGAAGCCAGTGTTTGGCGGATCTCGGCGCATCGCATGAAAACGAGAAAAGTCCATCTCGTACCCCTCTCCACGCAGTCGCAACGGATACTTCGTGAGGCGTATGACCTAACGGGCCATGGGCGATTGGTCTTTCCAAGCATTAGGACACATGATCGCAGCATAAGTGAAAATACACTTACTGGCGCCCTTCGTCGGCTCGGCTATACGTCCGAGGAAATGACGACTCATGGATTTCGTAGCATGGCATCAACCTTGCTGAATGAGCTTGGTTGGAATCGTGATGCAATAGAACGTCAGCTTGCGCACGCCGAAAGAGACGCGGTTCGCGCAGCCTACAACTATGCGGAGCATTTGCCTCTCAGGCGAAAGATGATGCAAAGCTGGGGCGACTATCTGGATGGGCTGAAGAATCACGCCAAAGTTATTCCGTTCAAGCAGCCTTGTGGCGGGAATTAGTCGCACGATCCAACGTGTTCTTGTGCGGACCGAAGACATTCGGTAACGTACCAATCGGACAGCGGCTGCACGCAGAGAGCGTCGACCCGGTTCGTAACCGTTGCATCGCAAGATGCCGGCTGGCACGAGTCCAGCAATAAAACGAGACCCCTGCGATGAGGTGCCCCCGTGGCTCGTCACCACAAAGCCAGGCTTTTTTGGGCTTGGATCCAGAAGTTCCAACTGTGGTGACTATTTATGCATACGACTATCCTCCGGCTTCCAGCTGTTCTCGCCCAATCCGGGCTTTCTCGCTCCACCCTATACTCCAGGATCTCAGAGGGCTTGTGGCCCCCCGGTGTAAGCCTCGGCCCCCGAGCTGTGGGATGGCCAGAAGATGAGGTGACGGCCGTCCTATCAGCTCTTGTAGCTGGCAAGACGGATAGTGAGGTCCGCGACTTAGTATCGAAGATTCAGTCTGACCGGCTGATTAGAGATTCGTACACGGCTTAGCTGATGTCGTTTCATTGTCAGCAATTCGTAGTCGACGCGATGCGAAACTCAAGCTATTTCAAGGCAGATATCATCTGTCTACTACTGATGGCGAGAAAGGCCAACAACAAGACGTATCGAACGTGCGTATCAGTCCAAACGCTAATGTACGAATTGCAGCGATCCGACAGTTCCGTGCGGAGATACATCAAGAAATGGAGATCTCGAGGGGTATTGGAGAAGTTAGCGCATGGAGGCAACGGAAGGGCATCTCTGTATGCGATCCACGAAGAAAAGCTGAAGGAGTGGGCGGATCTTCGGTCACTAAGTATTGACCGGAGATACACTCGACAAATGACCGAAGATCTGAGTATCACCGTTCAAAAAAACCCGTATCACCGGTCACAAAGAAGTGACCGCCAATCAGATAACAGATCTCTTAGATCAAATGGATCAAGCCAAAGTCCGCCGGGAGAGGTTCGAGACACGGAAGTGGCCGAATACCCACAAAACTGGGCGATATAATTAGTACGGCAAGATCGCGAGCAAAAGCGTCTTAACAAGAAATCGGCTGGTTTATTGTCCAGTAACGTACGAAAAAAAACCTCAGAAAACCTCACATTTCTCCAACCGTCTCAGTTCGGAGTCGGTGGTTTTAGACTGTCAGTCGTGGCACCACAGTATCCGTCCCTTTCGGATCCAAAAGTGACCGCCGCAACTGCTGTTGTGACGTACAGACGGGAACAGTGTCGGACGACCGAGCCAATCTACTTGGATCTGCCAGTGAGGGTTCTTATTGCTATCCAGGCTGAGCAGCAGGTTCTCGCCGCAACCGGCGGGGCACTTGAATACAAGATGTTTCGTCAGCTGACCGCTTCTGATAACAACAATGCATTGATCGCTCAAACTTTCAGGGTCCGGGTGCCGGTTTACAACCTGTACATTAAATGTGTCCTGGTAACCCCTGCCGAAAATGCGCAGCGATTGCGTCATCCAAGCAGTCAGTCTGTTCATCCGCCGATTCGATCCATGAAGGGATGGACGTCACCGCGACCCCAGTATTGCTGAGAGACGCAAATTGGGCATTGTCGCGCGTCGTCCGCAAGGCCTGGAAACTTGTCTTGGGCAAGTCGATATTTTCGCACTCGGTGCGAGATTGAACCGACTTGGCGGTAACCAGTGAGGCGCTCAATAAATTCATCTACCGCCATACAGGCTACTTCCGTCGTGAAACTAACGACTGCTGGGTTCGGGATGCCGCCCCCACGTACGTAGGCTTCGCCAGCTTGACGCTCATATTCCTCTGGGTTTTGTCGCTGCAACGCCTCCTCACGAGCGACCAACGGATCCACTACCCCTCGACAGATTAGGCATGGGCTTCCAGGGGCCAGGGTAGTAACGCGCGCCGCGGCGTCCACTATTCGTGGAAGTTCTCCGCCTTCATAGTCAATGCCAATTCCCATATCGAAGACGGGAGTCAGATAGAAATAGGCAAACCTATTTAGAAAAATCCGACCGTCGTGGTCATCAGTGCAGCCAAATACCACGTCACATCCGCGCAACGCGTCCCGACAGATTGGATCACCCACGAGCCCGACATAATCCTCGCAAATAATCTGAGGCTGAATTGACTCAACAAACCGCTTGAGCGCCTCGACTTTGTGCCTATGTGACTTCGCATCTTGCGTAGCCGCGCTATGGAGGCGGTTGAGATTTGAGCTTTCCACGATATCGTCGTCAATCAACACTAATTTTCCCGCGCCAAGTCTTGCGAGGAGCATAGCCGACGCACTGCCTGTCGCTCCGGCACCAACGATACCGATGGTCAGCGAAGATAACGTCGACTGAAATTGATGACCGAGAGCAAGTATTTGACGAGAGTAGCGGTCGAGATCTTGCGATCTCACAAGATGCTGTGCCGAGCTTTTCAGGCGGCTGCCCACGATAGAGATTCGGTCTATCATTCGATACTGATCTGGGGATTGCCATATGCGGGCGGTCATATCACCTGTTTCCGCCAGTATCATAGAGAGCAAGCGTATCCCGTCGCCGTTTCGGTGCTGCGCCAGTTCAATAAGTTTGGGCTCGTCCGCGTCATCTTGAGGTGAAAATATGGCAGGGCCTGGTCGATGAGAGTGAACTACCATCACGGTCAGTTGCTCATCTCGAGCCCTCCTAAGCACATTTGCAATAGCTGCCGTATCGACGGAGATATGGCTGGACGAAGACGACTGTATATGCCGATCCGGCAGTTCAACAACGGCATGACTGAGATAACGGTGATTTAGTTCATCACTGTCGCTAATCTCAGCCACACCGCAGAGCACATATGCCATCCCCTCATTTCCCGAAGATGGAAAAACTAATCGCTTCAGGGACTCAAGGTGACAGTCGGCAATAACTAAGCTGCGCACGGCACAGCGCTCACGGCCGCATCAACTCGCCTCAGCATCGTCCATATGCCGTCTACCCCGCCTCGCCAAACATTGCTATGCCGACTCCATCGTTGCCAACTTCGGCCACCGAACTGGAACGCGTGATCAGCTTTATTGGGCCACTGTCCTGTTGGCATCTGCACCCATGGGTGCAGATAGAACATGTCCGGTCCACTATCGGGATAGCCGGGCGGCAAGATTATTAGAAGGTCAACGGTCCTTGGTGAAACAGCAGTTCCAGGAAGTTCGTATCGTGGCAGCACGACACCGACTTGGTTACCTGAAGTGCTCACTTCAGCCTTGATGCCATGGTCGGTGAGGTAGCGTTGATCCGCTCCAGGTAGCGCATATGCGACCGAACCTGCGGTCGTCGCATCACTGCCAGTGTAGAAGCGCTCGACTTCGGGCCCGGTAAGATCGACGGTTTGACCCGGGTCCAGCAACAAGTCTTCTTCGTTGCGACGCTCCATCCATACACGATAGTCCGCAGGAACATTAGCGAGCCGTTTCAATGTTGCCTCGGTAATGATTGATGCGCCCCAGTCTTGGCGCTTGCTGTCCAGCTCAAATCGATATGAACGGTCGCTTAGAAAAGTCAGAAAGCGCTCTGCTCCACTTCGTCGGAGATCGACACGTTCCTCGAGGCTTATGTCCTCGAGTAATCCATCGGGACTAAAGATGAAGATCAAGTGCTCTTCGATAGGGCGCTTTCCGGCTAAGTTGAGCAGCTGTCGCCCGGTCACTATTGGATCCTCCAGTGAATAACTTTCGCCATCGATAGTGATCTGAAATTTGTGCCTATCCGGCTTCTGGCGGCTCCGTGCTAAGGTTTCAGGGTTTTCGTGAGAGACATTTGATGGTGCAGACATGACGTCCTCCAATAGGTTGATTTGACAGAATCAGGGCCTATTATAGCCAGAAAATAGCTATGGTCTAGCTATTTATTACGTTCTTTACAGCCAATAATTGTTGATATATTAGCCGAAAATGGGTAAACTTCGTTGGCTACAAGGAGGAAAGATATGAGCCAAAAACGCACTATGACCCTCAATTTGAGCGATCGAGAGATGGTTGTTCTTGAGCACTTGGCAGGAGAAAAGGGCCTTTCAAAGACTCAACTTGTACGACAGGCCTTGCGGCTCTATCAGTCTGTTGTTGAGCGAATTGAACGCGGCGACAAACTGTTTTTTGAAGATGCCGACAAGACCGAGAAAGCGGAGTTAATGGTCTTGTGAGACGGTCTCTTGGCGACTGGCCTCTGAAGAATCGCCATACGGATGGTGAAGAGTGGGCCACGCTATACGACGCGATTGCTCAGAACAACGTTGACGATTTTGAGACTCGCTGGAAGCCTGCCATGGAGGCCAAACTGGCAACCTTGAAGACTCAGGAAGAAGTGCGCAAAGCAAATATTCAGGATGTTCGTTGGAAGTGGGGAGATAAATATAGGGATCGTTCGAATCGAATCGACTTCGAGTCATTTGCAGTCGAGTGTGGAGGAGAGACGCAAGGCCTGATGTTCGTCAAGACAGTCGCCTTTTCCAAAATTCAACTCGGTTATTCGATTGCCTATATCGATCTTGTCTCGACGGCACCCTGGAATCGCTGGGGATTTACCGATAACCCACTCTATAAGGGAGTCGGGCCGCTACTTCTCAGCGCTGCTGTAGAACTAAGCATTAGCCACGGTTTTGATGGTCGATTGGGATTACACGCTTTGCCGCAGTCGGAGGGCTGGTATCAAAGCCAAGGCTTGACTGAGATTGGACCTGATACGAATTATCAGAACCTCGTGTACTTTGAGTTCACGGCGAATGATGCAAAAGCGTACGTGACGTCAAACTAATTAAGGAGACCAAAATGGAAATGCGAATTACACCAGAGTGGCTCCGCAACAAGATAAATAAGGAGCCGGACTTAGATTTTGAAGCAGGAACACCAATAGACTTGCTGCAGAGCATTGACATGTTTCTTCCGTCGAACATTGTTCGTTCAAAGCCAGTAGACGAGAAACGAAACCTAAAGCGACAGCATGCATTCGGTCTGATGGTCAATCATTTGCGTTTGCGTGACAACATGACAATTGAACGTTTGTCAGTTAACGCGAACATCGTAACCGAGGAGCTGGAAGCCATAGAACAAGATCCGCACTATCAACCGCGGCCAAGAACTGTCATTCAGCTCGCAAAGACTTTCAATATCGCGCCCGCCAAGATGATGAAGCTGTCGGGTGTAGCTACTGTCGTAGATTCAGCCTTGGAGGACGCGGCGCTAAAGTTCGCTGCCAAATCCGCTGGAGTGTCCTCTCTGAATGACGAAGAGCGCGAGTCGCTAAATGACTTCGTCAAGTTTTTGAATGAGGACTAATAGTCCGTGACTTGCGAATTAGTCGGTCCACTTGAGGCGGCGGAGATCAATGCACAAGTTGACCGGCTACTTCGCGACCTGGGTCAACCAGAGCCACCTTTATCGCTCGAATTAGTAAGAGAGTTGTTACGACTCGACCTAAAATACTACAGCGCGACAAATACCAGCTACCTACAGGATCTCACCCACAAGATTCGTTTGGGAGCAAAGCAAGTTGCCGCACGCCCAGGTTTGATATTCGATGCCATAAAGAAAGCCAAGCTTGCAGCGTTGTATGTGCCAGATACCAAACGAATACTAATAGACGAGGACATACCGCAACCGAAGCATAGGTGGATTGAGGCCCACGAAATCTCGCACGGGCTCATCGAATGGCATAGCGATTTTCTGTTTGGAGACAATCGCGTGACCCTGAATCCGTTGTGCGACGCGACTATCGAGGCTGAGGCGAACTACGGAGGAGGTAGATTGCTATTCCTCGGAGAGAGATTCGGCGAAGAAGCAAGGTCCGAGGAGCTATCTTTCAAGAACATCCGTCAACAAGCAGGCCGATACGGCAACTCTATTCAATCTACCCTTTGGAGAGTTGTGGAGGAGAGGGAACCGGACGGCGCTGTCTTTGGAATGGTTTCGGACCATCCAAATCATCCGGAGATTGGACAGATTGAATATGGCGGAAAACCACGCTTGATAAGATCAAGAGGATTCCGTGAGCAGTTCGGCAATGTCACGCCAGATGACGTCTACGCAATCTTAGCCAAGCACGCTAACTGGAACAAAGGTGGTCCAATTATTGAAGCCGACGATAGCCTTGTAGACGTAAATGGCGATACTCACGAAATACGGGTAGAGAGCTTCTCAAATACTCACTCGTTACTTACTTACGGAGTATGCACACGACCCAAGTCCGTCGTCGTCTCCACATGACATTTTGAGATGCCAAGAAGGGGAATCTCAGAACGCATTCCGAGCACCGGTACACGGAAGTCATTATCAATACCATAGAGCGCATTTCGGATTGCTCGCTGAATCATTCGTCAAGTTTCAAATCGACGATTCTGCGCCAGCGACGGGGTACAAGGTGGGGTATGGCCGATGATTCTACGCAAAGAAACCTATTAAGATCAGCGAAATAGGCCCGGAATGTGGTGGTGCCCCTGGCCACCATTCTTTTCAAGGATTTACCGACAAATCGCGTCGACCAGCTTTTCGCTGTTGTGTCAGATTTGTGCCAATGAGCCGCCGAAAGAGTAAGTGGCCCGGCAACTAAAGTTTTCCCAGGAATCGCAAGTCTCAGCACGTTCCCAATTCAACCGAGTCTAGTTTTGGCCAACGCATCGGCGAGAGAGTTCGTGCCGGTACGACGTAAGATCTCCGCTGCATATTCTTCGGTTAGCGGGGTTCGAATGCCTGCTGCCATCGCATTGGCTAGATACGAAATTCCGTCCCGCTTTTCGTCCGTCTTGGTTACGCTACTGATTGCCAAATCCGCGAGGATTGATGCCGTCGGACTGTCGATAGTCGGTGCAATCCTTGTGAACAAGACGACATCCACACCTGCAAACTTTTCTATTTGGTCGACGACAACATCATTTGGGCCCGGGTATTTCTTGTGTTGATAAGGCCGATTACTTCCAATAGCGTTGATCTCGCGTCGATAAAGCCGATCCATGGCGTCCTGGACAGAGGTTTCCACAAGAAAAAGTTGTGCGCGCACAGAACCACCATTCTCGTATGGGACAAGAGTAGGCGCTCCGCCCCTACCTGAGCTACTTCGAGCGTACTCAACTGGGAATGGTGTTGTTAAGTCATTCGTGACTCGCGAGCGTACAGAGACAATCTCCTGGCCTGGGTCAGCGATCAAAGAGCCGTACGCTAGGATTCCTACGCTTCCTGTCATGGGTTGTCCGCAAGATCAGGATAGTCGATGGTGGACTGAATTGCCGCAACGACAGCGCGGCCATCTCTGACCAGCTCCTTATGCTTGCAAATCTCTTTAAGGCCATAGCCTACCGTTGGCAATATCAGAGATTCGACAACTGTCTCTCGCAGATCGACCAGGCCGCCGTCTTTGAGTAGCCAGTCGACAGTTGGTTCCGAAAGCTGGTCAAAGGCGGTCGCGTACCTCTTGATGACATCCCTCTCAAAACGGCCGTAATGCACGAAAACGGCATCAGAGTATCTTTGTCTTAGGTTGGCTACCTTTCCAAGAAACTGCCGCCAGGCATTTCGGTCGTTTTTCCGCGCCACCATCATGCCAAAGATGCTCAAAATCCTGGGGTTCATAGGGCGGCGGCAAAAAGCCCCAGAGATACACCTCCTCGGAAGACTCCGCCGCCAGTGGATTAGTCTCGATGTCAAAGTGAATGGGTGTCCCGGTAATTCTGGTTGGGGTAGACCGGACTATGATCTTTCCATCGATTACTGACTGAGCATGTAGTACTGCCTTGCTCTTTTTCTCGCCTTTGAAGTAAGGAACATCCGGTAGTGTTTCTGGATTGGCTAACGCCAAGTCGCTGAGCGTCGAAATTCCAGCCGCTTGCAGGTGCGGTATTGCGCGTGCATCGACAAAGTAATTCTGGCCAAGATCGCCATTGGCCCGAAACTCGGGTACGCAAGTCTGGCGATAGGGGCAACCGTTGCAGCGGCTGGCACCAAAGTGCGCGTCTGGCCTGTCGGCAGTCGCTAGCTCCTTCATATCGGCTAGAAATGCATCTGAATTCTTGAGATCTTTCTCATTGATGAATTCAAAATTGCCTTCTGCCAGCAGAGCTTTGGTGGACAATTCTGTTTTCAGAACCCGTTGATATACCGCCAATTGGATGCGCAGATCTGGCTTGTCCTTCATTGATCGAGCCAGCTTTGCGTCGCCAGCTCGATAACCTTCGTCTTCGAGGAACAGAAAATCGGGCTGAGCGACTACGCTGAGTTCTTTGTCTTGGAACTTTGGCTGGTATATCAACGGAGTCCGGGCGGCGATCAGTTCGGCGGTGTGGGTCTCATCTTGCGCCGTCTGGTAGTCGCCTAAGCCCATGAGCACCGATTGTTCGTGGTCCATGCCCGCTTCCATAATCAGGAGCTCGAACGGGTCTGGGGCCATGCCGGCGTCTGGTTGCCTAAAGTCGTACCATGCGCGCCTCCGGCAAGTTTTCCACGCAATAGCGTCGGAAGCGTTGATCAATCGAGTTGTCAGTTCTTTTGGCTGCATTCAGACGTAAGGTATCAGGGAATCGAGTCGAGCCAAGCAACAAGCCGGACGCGTAGTAAACAACTCTTTACTTACATCCTGTTCAAGTAATGGTTACTTGCTTGTTGTGGCTAGTAAATTAGCCTTTACTTTCAGTTCACTTTAGTAAAGAATTCTTTACTATGAAATCGAAAGCATCAGGCAAATACATAAAGACGACCGCCGGCGGAGAAATGGTTCAGGCATTCGTGCCAAATACGTTGCCCCCTCAACTGACAGCGAAAGAACTCGCCGCCCTAAAAGAACCTCTACGCAACGCCGATGCTGCCATTGGCAAGCTTCGCCTGGCCGGCGAGATGATTCCTTCGTTGGACTGGTTTGTGTACTCCTTTGTACGAAAAGAGGCGCTGCTCAGCTCAGAAATTGAAGGGACACAGGCGACACTCACAGACGTATTGTCATACGAACAGACGGGTCAGACAGGTTCCTCCGGACTCGAAGACCTAGAAGAGGTAACCAACTACGTCAGGGCGATCAACTACGCATTCGACGAACAGAAATCGAAGAACGGTTTGCCCATATCAGCTCGCTTACTGGATCAATGCCATTTAAGGCTGATGCAAGGTGTACGCGGAGAAAACAAACAACCGGGAGAAATTCGTCGATCACAGGTATGGATTGGTGGAACCCGGCCCGGCAACGCTGCGTTCGTGCCGCCACCCGCTGACAAAGTTCGAGGCCTACTGGGCGATCTTGAGTCATACATTCACAGTAACGACGACCTGCCACCCATATTGCGCGTAGGCGCAGCGCACGTGCAGTTCGAGACGATTCACCCTTACTTGGACGGCAACGGTCGGCTGGGACGCATGCTGATTGCCTTGCTCCTAGATCACTGGAATTTGCTATCAAGCCCGCTGCTTTATTTAAGCGTGTTTCTAAAAGCGCACCAGAGCGTCTACTACGAAATGCTTGATGGCGTTAGAGCTGAGGGCGATTGGCTCGGCTGGTTCTCATTTTTCCTGGAAGGTGTGGAGCAAACCGCAGATGATGCGTCAAAAACCGCATGCATCCTATATAACCAAGTAAGCCGAGACAGAAAAACGTTGCTTGCCGCAGACTCAGTGACGGTTTCAGCAATCCAACTATTCGAGATATTGCCGAAGACGCCGGTCGTTTCGATGCCTGTTGTCACAAAGTTGTTGGATACGACGAAGCCAACTGCCACCAAGGCGATTGAGATCCTGCAACAGACCGACATACTGAGCGAAGTCGGTAGCCGGAAACGTGACCGCATATACAAGTACGAAAGATACTTAGAGTTACTGACTTGATCAGCAACACGTCCACTAAACCTCTAGAATTAGGTTCACCGTTGCAGTGGGATGCCGTTGAGTGAATAAACAACAACTCGCGAAAAAAATCTGGGAATCCGCCAACCAGATGCGTTCGAAAATTGAGGCAAATGAGTATAAGGACTACATACTTGGCTTAATTTTTTACAAGTACATCTCTGACAAGCAGGTAGAGTTCGCTAGAAAAGAAGAGTTTACCGAGCAAGATATTCGATCGTTATCTGAAGATGATGCTGAAACCGTTGAGCACATCAAGCGCAACATCGGCTACTTCATTGCGTATGATCACCTCTTCTCCACGTGGATTGTGCAAGGTAATGACTTCAATGTGTCTAATGTTCGCGACGGCTTGTCTGCTTTCGGTCGCCTGATCGCACCCAACCACAAACTACTCTTCGAGGGCATCTTTCAAACGCTCGAAACAGGCCTGTCAAAACTCGGCGATACTGCCGCCAAGCAAACCAAGGCAATCCGCAACTTGATCCAATTGATCAAGGAAATCCCGATGGATGGTCGGCAGGGGTACGATGTACTTGGATTCATCTACGAGTATCTCATCGGACAGTTCGCGGCGAACGCCGGGAAGAAAGCAGGCGAGTTTTACACGCCCCACGAAGTCTCGGTTCTTATTTCTGAGATCATTGCCGATCATGTCAAAGATCGGGAAACCATAGACATTTACGACTCCTGCAGTGGTTCCGCGTCGTTATTGCTAAATATCGGCAAATCCGTTGCTCGACACATGGACGATGCTGATAACGTCAAGTACTTCGCTCAGGAGCTGAAGGAAAACACCTACAACCTCACCCGCATGAACCTCGTTATGCGTGGCATCAAGCCCAACAATATCTGCGTCCGCAACGGTGACACGCTCGAAGACGACTGGCCGTTCTTTGAGGACAAAGATCCGGTTGGCACTTACAATCCGCTGTACCTCGACGCCGTCGTCTCCAATCCTCCCTACTCGCAGAAATGGGATCCCGAACACAAGGACAACGACGCTCGCTTCTCTCGCTTTGGCCTTGCGCCAAAGTCCAAGGCCGACTACGCCTTTCTTCTGCACGATTTGTACCACCTGAAGCCCAACGGAATCATGGCCATCGTTTTGCCGCACGGTGTGCTGTTTCGCGGCGGCGAAGAAGGCGCGATCCGCAAAGAGCTGATCGAGAACGACCACATCGACACCATCATCGGCCTTCCGCCGAACATTTTCTTTGGTACCGGCATCCCCACGATCATTATCGTTCTAAAGCAGAAGCGTCATAACAACGACGTCCTCATCGTGGACGCCGCCAAGGGTTTCATCAAAGAAGGGAAGAACAACAAGCTTCAAGCCTCGGACATCAAGAAGATCGTGGAGACCGTCAACGGCCGGCTGACCGTGCCACGCTACAGCCGAGTTGTCCTCAAGAGCGAAGTCCGCGAGAACGACTACAACCTCAACATCCCTCGCTATGTCGATTCGGCGGGCCCCGCCGAAAGCTGGGATCTGTACGCCTCGATGTTTGGCGGCGTGCCACAAGGTGAGCTGGATGCTCTGGAAGAATTCTGGAGCGCCTTCCCGGAATTGCGTTCCGCTCTATTCACCGACAACGGTACGCCATACGTTCAGCCCAAAGTGGACGACCTTGCAACCGCCATTCGCGAGCACGCTGACGTGCAAGGCTTCATCGAACAGTTTTCCGCCGCTTTTGCCGATTTCAATCCGTGGCTGGGTGGCGAGCTCGTTGATCAGTGGTCCGAGGTCTCGGTCCACCGGCAGGAGCCGCTGATTGGCGAGGCCATATTCCAGCGGCTCGAGCCGATCCCGCTCATCGACAAGTACCGCGCATATCAGTTGCTCGACAACGAGTGGCAGCAAATCGCCATTGACCTCGAAATCTTGCAAACAGAAGGGTTCGACGCGGCGAACGTGGTCGATCCGAACATGGTGACCAAAAAGAAAAAGGGCGAGGAAGTCGAGGAACAGGAAGGCTGGAAGGGCCACCTCCTGCCATTTGATCTGGTTCAACGCGTGCACTTCAAGGAAGAGCTGGACGTGCTGACGGAGAAAGGGATCCGGCGAAGCGACATAGTCGCCGAATTGGAAGAAGTTATCGAATCCCTTTCCGAAGAAGACGGCGAAGACAAGGTTCTCAACGACGCAGGTGACAAATTTGTTTCCGGTGAGTTAAGCAACGAAATCAAAGAGCAGTTGAATGACGTTCAAACCGACGAAATTCAGACGCTGAATGAGTACCTCGCTCTGCTGGATGCCAAAGCAAAGAAACCGCAGAAGCAGGCTTTCGTCGAAGAGCACCCAGAAGTCAACTGGTCGGAAATCGAGCCGAACAAAGACGGCACCTACGGAAAGGGCAAAGTGAACAGCTACCTAGCAGGACTCCGATCCTCATTTGAGTTTCCGGAACACACTTTTGCGTACAAGTTGCTCAAAGCACGATCGCTAATGGATGAAGATAAGGTACTAAAAGACACGATTCGAGATGACAGCGCGGCGCTGCACACCAAAACTAAAGAGACGATCGAGAAACTCAGCAATGATCAGGTGAACGAGTTGTTGGAAGCTAAGTGGGTTTTGCCGCTGGGCAAGTCGCTACATGAGTTGCCCGAGCAGCAGATCGAAGAGCTTACCGACAAGCTGCAAGCGTTGGTGGAAAAGTACAAGACCACCTACGCCGACAACGCCCGCGAGATCCAGCGAACAGAAGGTGAACTCGCTGGCATGATTGATGATTTGGAAGGCAGCGAGCTCGACATGCAAGGGCTTGCCGAGCTGAAAAGTTTCCTGGAGACGGGAGACTGATATGTCGGACACAAACAACATGGTGCCCGAAATTCGGTTTAGAGAGTTTTCCGGAGGCTGGCGCGAGAAGACGATCGGCAAGGTACTCTCGGAAACCAATCGTGCGATCGTTCTACAGGATGACGTCGAATACGAGTTAATAACCGTTCGCCGCCGCAATGAAGGCGTTGTTTCCCGGGGCCATCTCTATGGGCGACAAATCTTGGTAAAGAACTACTCGCAACTCGAAGCGGGTGATTTTCTAATCTCAAAACGGCAAGTCGTTCACGGCGCAACCGGGATTGTTCCAGGGTCATTAGACGGCGCAATCGTCTCAAATGAGTATCTAGTCGCCGTTGGAAACTGCGATATATCGACTGAGTTCCTCGCGCTTATCTGCAAACGCCCGGCGATGTACCGAAAGTTCTTTCTAAGTTCCTACGGTGTTGTTATCGAGAAGCTATTCTTCGACGCTGAGGACTGGAAGAAACGTACTATCACAATTCCACGACTATCAGAACAAACGCAAATCGGTTCGTATTTCAAATCGTTGGACCGGATGATTGAGCTGCATCAGCGGAAGCATGACAAGCTAGTGACGCTGAAACAGGCGATGCTCCAAAAGATGTTCCCGCAAGGCGGCGCCACCATCCCCGAAATCCGCTTCAACGGATTCGAGGGAGAGTGGGAACCTCGAATGCTGGGTAGTCTGGGCAATACGTTCTCTGGACTAAGTGGAAAAACCAAGGCTGCCTTTGGCCACGGAAACGGTGGTTACGTGACCTACATGGGCGTGTTCTCGAGCCCATTGTCTGACGAAAGCATGACTGGGCTAATCGAAATTGACGCGAGCCAGACCGAAGTGGAATTCGGCGACGTCTTCTTTACGACGTCTTCAGAGACCCCTGAGGACGTCGGGATGTCTTCAGTGTGGGTGGGCAAGGCCGACAACGTTTATCTCAATAGTTTCTGCTTCGGTTTTCGACCGACAACGCCAGTCGACCACCTTTTTCTCGCGTACGTTTTGCGTAGTCAAGAGTTTAGAAAGAGCATCTCATTCCTCGCGCAGGGTATTTCTCGGTTCAATATTTCCAAGCGAAAAACGATGGAGATAGAACTTCTCCTGCCTTGTAAAAAGGAACAGGAAAAGGTCGGCGCTTACTTCCACAGCGTCGACAGGCTCATTGCCAAGCACGCCACGCAGCTTGAAAAACTCAAAAACATCAAGTCCGCCTGCCTCGAAAAGATGTTCGTCTAAACCACCCATGACCACCTTCTCCAACGAAGCCGAATTCGAAATTACCGTGATCCGCGAGCTGAGCCAGCGCGGTTGGGAAACGGAGTTCCTCAAGAATCCAACCGAGGCTGATCTCTTAAGCAACTGGGCCACGATCCTGTTTGAAAACAATAAGGGGGTTGACCGACTCAACGACGTCCCGCTCACCCAGGGCGAGATGCAGCAGATCATGGAGCAGATCACCGAGCTTCGGACGCCGCTAAAGCTGAACGGCTTCATCAATGGCAAGACCGTCGCCATCACTCGCGACAATCCCGACGATAAGCTGCACTACGGCAAGGAAATCAGCCTCAAGATTTACGATCGCCACGAGATCGCCGCCGGTCAAAGCCGCTACCAAATCGTGCAGCAACCTCGATTCAAACGCGGATCGAAACTCCTCAATGACCGACGCGGCGATCTGATGTTGCTGATCAACGGCATGCCGGTCATTCACGTCGAGCTGAAACGCAGCGGCGTGGCCGTGAGTCAGGCTTACAACCAGATCCAGACGTATTCCCGCGAAGGCGTTTTCTCTGGCCTGTTCTCGCTGGTGCAGTTGTTCGTGGCGATGGAACCTGCTAAGGCTCTTTACTTCGCCAACCCAGGACCGGACGGAACCTTTAACAAGGACTACGCTTTTCACTGGGCTGACTTTAACAACGAACCCATCAATGACTGGCAGGCGTTCACATCCGGTCTGCTGTCCATCCCGATGGCCCATCAATTGATTGGTTTTTATACCGTGGCGGATGAGTCTGACGGCGTGCTGAAGGTATTACGCAGCTATCAATACTATGCGGCCCACGCCATTTCCGACAAAGTGGCCAAGACCGACTGGAACAACCCGAATCGACTCGGTGGCTACATCTGGCACACGACCGGATCCGGCAAGACGATGACCAGCTTTAAGTCGGCTCAGCTGATTGCCAATTCCAAAGACGCTGACAAAGTGGTTTTCTTGCTGGACCGCATAGAGCTGGGCACGCAGACATTGGAGGCCTACCGGAATTTCGCCGGCGACAGCAATGATGTACAGGCAACCGAAGATACCAGCGTGCTTGCGAGCAAACTCAAGAGCACGAATCCGGCAGACACACTGATTGTCACGTCGATTCAGAAAATGAGTCGAATTAGGGATGAAGATGGCGGATTGAAAGCGGCTGACCTCGAAAAGATGCGAGCGCAGAGAGTCGTTTTCATTATCGACGAGTGTCACCGAAGCACGTTCGGTGACATGTTAGTAGATATCAAGGATAGCTTTGCTGGTGCGGTTTTCTTTGGTTTCAGCGGGACACCCATACATTCAGAGAACATTCGTAGAGACAACACGACAACGGACGTTTTTGGCGATGAATTGCATCGCTATAGTATTGCCGACGGAATTCGCGACAAGAACGTGCTCGGTTTCGACCCTTACAAAGTTATGACGTACCGTGATCGTGACCTGCGGACAGCGGTTGCCTTAGAGAAGGCTAGGGCCGGTTCGGCCGAGGAAGCACTTGGCGACCCAAAAAAGGCAAGGGTCTTTAGCCGCTATATGAACGACGTTCCCATGGCAGGTTATCGCGATTCGTCGGGCAACTTCGTGAACGGTATTGAAGATCACTTGCCCAACGCTCAATACCAGCGAGACGAGCATAGAAACGCAGTAGTTCAGGACGTCGTCGACAACTGGGTTACTTTGAGCCAGGCCAGCAAGTTTCACGCTATTTTTGCCACAAGCAGTATTGAAGAGGCGATCATCTACTATCGCCTGATGAAGTCGCAGTGCCCGAATCTGAGAACAACGGCTCTATTCGATCCACATGAGGACAATGAGAACCCTTCAGCCTTCAAATCAGATGGACTCGTTGAGCTGTTGGAGGACTATAACGCGAGATATGGGCAGAGCTTTGATCTCGGCACTCACGCGAAATTCAAGAAAGACATCGCTGCCCGGTTGGCTCACAAGAAACCATACACGCGAATTGCGACTGAGCCCGAAAAGCAGATTGATTTGCTAATAGTGGTAAACCAGATGCTGACTGGATTTGACTCGAAGTGGGTGAACACTCTGTACCTGGACAAGAAGCTGGAGTACGAGAACATTATCCAGGCCTTTTCCCGAACAAATCGTCTGTTCGGTCCCGACAAACCGTTTGGCACTATTCGTTACTACCGTCGGCCACATACGATGGAGCGAAATATCGCTGCTGCGGTGAGGCTGTATTCCGGTGACAGGCCGATCGGTCTTTTTGCAGATCGCTTGCCACGCAACGTCGAACGGATGAATGGGATCTTTACCACAATCTGTACAATCTTCGAGGCTGCCGGCATCGAGGACTTCCGCAATCTCCCGGAGGATCTCGCCGAACGTGCTGAATTCGCGAGGCAATTCAAGGAATTCAGCGGCGTCCTGGAAGCAGCAAAAATCCAGGGGTTCACGTGGGAGCAAACGGAATATAAGTCCGACGATGGCACGGTCGCGATACTCGTACTCACTAGGGAACAGTATCTGACCCTCCTGCAGCGCTATAGGGAACTCGGCTCAGGCAGCGGCAGCAGCGGTGGTGGCGTCCCATTCGATATCGATAGTCACATAACCGAGATCGATACGGGAAAAATTGATGCTGACTACATGAACTCGCGATTCGAAAAGTACCTAAAAGTTCTTGACAGCGATGACGAAACGTCGAAAGAGCAGACTCTCGCGGAGCTGCACCGCTCCTTTGCATCGCTTTCTCAGGAAGATCAAAAGTACGCTGAAATTCTATTGCGCGACATTCATCGTGGAGATATTCAGATTGACTCCTCCCTTACTTTTCGCGATTACCTTAATAGTTATAGAGTCAAAGGCCAGGATGACGACATTGCGAACCTTGTACGGGCCCTTGGTATAGATGAGGTGAAGCTTAGAGCGCTTTTGAATGCCAATGTTACCGAGGCAAATCTAAATGATTATGGTCGATTCGACGATCTCAAGAATACAATCGATAGACAGAAAGCTGCTGCGTACTTTGAGGAGACTACTGATGAGGAGCTCTCTCCAGCACGGGTAAACATTAAGTCAGCGACCTTGCTGAGAAACTTCATCTTCTCAGGTGGCTTTCCAAAAGACTAGGTTCAATCCAACGAACGCATAGGTGTGAGTTTGAATGGCTAACAAACCAAAAGCGAAGTTCGTGACGTGGTTCGGTCCGCTATTGGATGCGCTGCGTGACCTAGGTGATTCAGGGCGACCACGAGAGGTGTCGGGCAGGATAGCGAAAAACTTGGAACTATCCGATGAGGTGTTGGATGAAACGTTGAAGTCCGGAGCAAACCGTTTTCACAATCAAGTTGCGTGGGCACGCCAGTATCTCGTGTGGGAGGGGCTTCTAGACTCGTCTAAGCACGGTACTTGGACGCTCACAGAAAAGGGCCGCAAAACAACGTTGACCGATGAACAAGCCCGCGAGATTTTTCTGAAATGGGTCGCGTATCACGCAGAGAATCGAAAGCGCAAGTCAGAGGAGTCGAAAGGCGACGTCGAATCCGATGAAGTGCTGGCTGAGATGTCAGATTCGGCAGACGGGATCGACCTAATTGACGTGCTCCGCGGCCTAAGCTCGCAAGGGTTTGAAAAAGTCTGCCGTGAGTTATTGCGAGAGTCCGGATTCGAGAATGTGGAGATTACCGGCGGCTCAGCTGACGAGGGAATAGATGGGTACGGAACGCTCGAGTTGAATCCTTTCGTGAGCTTCAAGGTGTTGTTTCAATGCAAGAGGTACAAGGAAGGAAATACGGTTTCCAGAGCGCAGGTTGGCGATTTCCGGAATGCGATGATCGGACGCGCCGAGAAAGGGATAATCATGACGACATCATCATTCTCGACCGCAGCTATTAAGGAGGCAAATCGTGAGGGGGCACCAGCGATAGAGCTAATTGATGGTCCGAAACTCGTCGCTATGTTCGAGAAAGTAGAATTGGGCGTTACAGCAAGAACAGCGTACGACGTTGATATCGCCTACTTCGAGAAGTATCGCCAGTGAACGGCAATCCCGCGTGCACCGAATACCCTCGAGTATTCACTTGAAGATCAAGCTGGAAAGTCTTATTGAGCTAGCTGGCATAGAGCTTGGCGACTTCAAGATTCACTGTGCAACGGGTTCAAATCGACCACTTGATGCGTTCTTCGGAGGCCACTTCGAACAATGGCAGGAGCAACAGAACCAGAAGAACTTTGAGTGTGAAAAGATTTTGTCGTTGATTCAGCTAAACCGGGTCGAATGGCTATTCGCTGGCGTATGGAATGTCCGGGGTTACAAGCAACGCCGGTCAAACAAAAGAACTTGGTTCGAGTATTCAACGGACGAAGTTCTAGGGCTTGAGCACTTGGTCGGGCACGCCATTGTTCGTTTTGAAAAGAACTTTCGCGCCTCGTATCTACGGGGCCCGAAGTACATCGACGATCTGAGGGTATCGGAGCTTCTACCTCAGAGAATGTCGATCGGCGACTTCCCTGGTTATTCCAATGTGTGTCTTCCTTACTCGCGGCTTCGACTCGTTGTCAATCAGCAAGTTGACTCTTGGCGATCGGCATTGTCGAGTGTCTCGGGGATATATCTGATCTCGGACTTGAGAACCGGCCTTCAGTATGTAGGCAGTGCAAGTGGCGATGAGGGTGTTTGGGGGCGATGGTGTTCTTACGCGAACTCAGGCCATGGTGGCAACAAGGAGCTCAGGCGATTGTTGGCGGAGACTGACAACGAATATGCAGAGAATTTCCAATTTTCTCTGCTAGAGATCTGTGACCCCATAATGACCAAGGACCAGATACTTGCCAGAGAGTCCCATTGGAAGGACTGTCTTCTGTCGCGACAATTCGGATACAACGAAAACTAACCGGTAAGACGCAGCAACGCTGTGCCAAATTTGTGCCAAACCAGGCTCGAAACAGCAGTAACTAATGCTTGTTTACTGGCGTAATCTGCGGATTCGCGCTCGCAAGTTGTTGAATTTATTGAATGATGCTATGTGTGGAGCCGACTGAAAATCCGCGTGTCGGTGGTTCGGTTCCCCTGGCCACCATCAAGACGGGGAATGCGGCTGGTGATTTCGCCGACCATTTCTATATTGTCCTTTGGCCGAATACTTCTGACCACTCGTTACGGGCATATCTAAGAAGTACAAACCGAGCTGCTCGGCGTTGATTGGGCTGTGGCGCAAAGTGGGTTTTGCTTATGGTCTCATCATCGCATATTCTCGATACTCGAGCGAGGATGAGACGAGGATGGTAGGTCACGTTCATATTCTCTCTTGGACGAGGAGAGAATCACTAAGAGCGACGTCGGCGATCCAACGGTCGACGAATTGAGCCGTCAGCAGGAGGTGTTCGAAACACTCAGCGCAGAATGTTGGCAAGGGTACGGGGAAGCTCCATAGCGATCCGACGAAAAGAGAAGGGCCGAGCTCCAATATGGAATCTGACACCCAGCTCCCGCCAGACCTTGATTCAGAGGAGGTTGATGCGGCGCGAATCGCGGTTTTGCCGGTGGCATCGCGTTCAGACATTCAGAACGACTTTCGGATATTCGAAGGCGATTCATATCCCTACCAGCTTTCTGCTCCTGATCCGCGGTACGTCGGAGAGTTCAGAGGTGGATACGCAAGTAGTCGATGGGCCCCTCAGTCCAGCCGCTTTGGCTTCACGAGAAACTCTGGGCAAAAGAAGCACAGTGGTGTGGATGTCTACGCACCAGTGCTAACAGCAATAGTCGCTGGTGTCGAAGGCCAAGTCACTACAAGACGGGGAAGGGCAGGAGAATCGATAGGGAACCGCATTTGGCTCGATACAAACGAGTTTGGCCAGCCGCTCCGACTGGTCTACGGTCACCTTGACGGTTTCGCAGTCGGAGATCAGGAGGTTGCTAGAGGAACAGTAATTGGTTACGTCGGCTGCACGGGAAACGCGGACTATCAAGGTGTGTGCACGATTCCAAACCTTTGCGGGTTTACTGCTGCGCATGTGCATCTGGGGGTGATAAGAATGGTTGATTGGAAGTTTGTTGATCCAGTTACTTCGCTCGGGCTGCGGTTGCGGTACGAGTTCGATGAAAGAGATGCTGTATGCACCAGCCTCGACGAAATGCAATCGAAGCATTAACGATTCCGCGGACAAGCTAGGGCCTATGCTCAACGAATCGTAGCAATAAGGTTCACTAGATCATAGGTAGTCGCCAGGTCAATCGATACGAGCAGCATGCTCGGAAATGGAGATCGCCAATGAAAATTGAACACAGCCCTCTCTGCTACTGCCTATTCGTCGTTGGCGCTTTGGGGCTTCCTGAAGGTGTGACGGCGCAGAATGCTGGAAGTAGTGCATCATTGGCGGAGCAGACTAAGCAAGAGTGTGGAGAGCAGAATCCACCGAAAGCAGATTTCTTGGGCGAACTGTCCGCGTCATTGGGAGAAAACAGCTTCGCTACAGTAGACATCCTAGCCGCCTATGCAAAATTCTCTAACAAGGAAGAGGGGTATCGCAGCGGCCCCAAGATGTTAGGTATCCAAGTATCCTCTTCCGTACCTGTAACTACGACAACACTACAGGAGTATTCGGATGCTGTGCTGCAGCTAAATAGGGGTGGCCTTCTGAATCTTTACTTCAGCCTTTCTGGATCGCCACGCTGGCTCAATGTCAATGAAGCTTGCGACAAGCAACTTGGATCCTTTAACAGATCAGTCGGGTCAAGCCCTCAATGGCGTCGGCAGTATACGCCGGATCGAACCTACTTGGTGCCGCAACCAGTTCCTGCTTTGCTGCGACCGTATTTGATCCACGGACTTGGCATGAAGGCGTTCAGAACCGGGTTAGTAGATGATCCTACGGCGAATAGTGATGGATCGGACATTGCGGCTGCGGGCGTCTTTTACATCGGCGTAGGGTTTGACGGTCCTGTTTGGGACAGCGCCGAAGATGCGGAAGCTGGTCCAGCCGGGACGCTCGACTTCCAGGCAACGATTTCATACATGCATGTGAACTCGAGCACGTTAAACACGTTGTATGACGATCCAGATCTCGATGAGAACTCTGTCATCTCAATCGGTGCAAAGCTTGATCTTGTTGTCACCAACAAGCTCTCAATGGCTGTCGAGTATGTTACGCCTATTGGCAGCGCAGATGACTTCATGGGCGAGGCTGTGTTCTTCAACATCGCCTATGCACGCTAGACTGCACATTGCTTTTTCTGAGTTGGGATCTGGCTAGACGGGCAGAGCTGAACACCTCGCTAATACACTTCTCGCGGTGCGAAGACGACTAGCATCCAAGTAGAGACCTATTTCGTGTCGCTGTCTCTGCCCATAGTCAAAGAGCGTGGAGGCTAACTATTGCTTTCTCACGTTGAAGAGTCGCTTGCTCTACGGTGAGTGATGGCGCGGAATCGTCTGCGAGTGCCGCCATCGAAGTAGTGAAGGTCCTGCTTTCCAGATCGATAACGCCCGTATACTCAACATCGCCGTGCTTGTATAAGAAAACGGAAACGGAATTGGCTTGAATATCAAGTACGCCAAAGTTTCGCTTAAATAGCGGGAAGCCCAACCTGGCACCGGAGGACACTATTTCAATAGGTAACGTTCCGCTTTGTGGTGGAAGGCGGTTTTCATGAACGTCGCCTGCGAGAAACATTACAAGTTTGTTCTGTACCATTGGCAGAAATCGACCTTCGAAAAAGTCCTGATAGTAGTCCCAGCTTTGATCGTCCCCGCCGGTCATCGTCGAGCCGGAAACAAGCATAAAGGGCCCAGCACCGCTGCTCAATTCGCTGAAGAGCCAGGCTTCTTGATCAGTGCCGAGCAGGCTGCCACTCTTTGTGTCTTCCGGATGATCGCTGCGCCAACTTCGGCCGTCGCAAAGTAGCACTCGCAGTGGGCCAATATCGAGTGCCCGATATATGCTGTCTGACCCTTTGGGTGGATCAGTTAGATCGGGAATCTCCAAGTGAGGAAACTCGTCAGCAAGCGGCCGCTTGTTTAGCTCGCTAAAGTAGTGGTGATAGAAAGCCGTAGCAATCTTCTTCTTTGACGGCATTTCATGATTGCTTTCCGCACCAAAGCAGTTATTCCATGCGAAGTCATGATCGTCCCAAACACCGATTACCTGGTTACCCGGTATTGACTGGACTAACCGTCGGAATCGCTCTGAGGAGAACTGCGCGGCGTAGCGGTTATGCATCTCTTCCGCAAACTTGGAGAGCGACCAACCTTTTGGTTCGTAGGCTGACAAACCCCAATCCATGTACATGTTGTCCCCGCACAGAATCAGCCATTCTGGCTGGTGCGCAAGTGCATCATCCCAGACCTTCTGACCATCCCCACTCTTTTTGGCCTTCATGCAAGATGCAAAGGCTACTCGTGTCATGTTGGTTCTCCCCCTAGTAGTCGGTGTTCTCGGCATTGGCCTTGGGTGCCAACCTGGTGTGGAGCAATTCGGTCCAGGCTAAGCCGGCCAAAGTCGAGGCTGTCATGTGTTTTTCCACTGTTACCTCTAGGCACCCCGAGAAGTACAGGTTTACCATATATGGAAGGCAAATACTTAAGGGTGATGTTCCCAAGGGCTATGAGTTGCATTCCTAGGCCAATAAGAATCATAGACTTACGAGCCGGGCTGGACGCGGTTCGTTCGGCAGACCATCTCCAGAAAAACCAGACTAAGGGCAGGTATCAATCCGGCTAGGGATGCACGCTAACCAGGTCCCCAAAACTGGAGAAACCCATGACCCGCCTGATCAGGATTCTTGCCTCGGTCGTTGTCCTCTCAATCTCCACTGCCGGCTGCGTCGGTGTAGACGACATGCCGATAGCCCCTTAGCGAACAAACCTCTGCCCCGTCCTCAGGGCGCCCGATATGGCGAACCCATCATCTACACGTATTGCTGGACGGACATTGCTCGCTACCTGCGGAAGCGTTTTGCGCTCGGCGGAGGCTGATGCCGATGCCACCTAAGGCGGCCCAGTAAGCTCGGCTTAGCCCAATCAACATAGGTATCCTCAGCCGCTGAAGATGACTAGCTGATGAGGCGACTCCATCGCTACCGAAACAGATAGCCAACAAAGTTGAAATAGTAGCCCATCCAAAGCGAGATACTCGCAGCAATTGCCACCGCCGAGTAGCGAAGACGTGCGGGAAGGGTGCCCGCACCGGATATCCACTGGCGTGCCGAGAACACGATAACCGCCAAAGCTACGAACAGACTGACGTTCATCAGCACCAGGTTGATGTGGGTACTAGCAGGTATTCCGTACTGGAACTCGTTAACGTCGCCGCCCAAGACTATTCCCAGATGTAGATACAACACCAACGTCAAAAGTGCGAAGAGCCAAGCGAACCCGGTATCGAGGCGAGGCAGCACGGGGGCTTGGCTTGCCTTCCCAGGGACCAAACGGTAGCCGTAGCCTAGGATTGTGACTCCAGAGATAAGGACCATCATGAGTATCAGTCTGCCTATGTTGCGGGGTGCATCTAATCCCTGCACCCGCACGAGGCTGAACACGGGTGTCCCAATCATCAGATGAGTCACCTCGCCGGTATCCGCCCGCTGGAAGACGGCAGGTTGATCAGAGTATTTCTGAATAAACGTGTCTGGGCCGGTGGGTATGAATCGCCGCACGTTGCCTCCGTCACTGAACGACAGCTCATCGCCTACAACCGAAACGCTCAGAGTGTTGATCATAATGCCCAGTCGCTCGATACCGGATCGATTGGTCCGAAGCCGAACGTATTGACCGACGTACTCGTTGATGTCGATGTCGTCCGCTGTCGCTGTTCCTCCCAGATACTCGGTGGGAAAGAAGTGATCCAAGAAAGCCGAAAAAAGCCTGCTCCGTGCGTTTGCCGCCGGTTCCGAGTTAAAGGAGATGAAGACACCGAGCTTGTGCTCCGGCAGCAGTCGCATTGTGCTGTGGAACTGGTTGATATCACCGGCGTGTCCAACGATGAACTGACCGTTCTGATCGTCGGCAAAGAAGCCGTGAAGTACCGGAGGCAACCCGGTGACGGGTGCGAAGAGGGGCGACTGAAGTTTGCGGACGGATTCCTCGGTCAGGATTCGTTCCGCGCCGTACGAACCGCCATTGAGATGGGCGATCATATAGCGGGACATATCATCCGCCGTGGTGCTGATGATGCCCGCGGGAGTTCCTGTCATGTACTCGAGCGGCATGCGAGTGAACTGCCCGCCGCTGTACGTGTAGCTTGCGGCGTGCCGCTTCAACAGGTCAGCGGGTATCGCCGGGTGCGTGTTGGTTGAAGTCATACCGAGCGGCGCTAGGATTTGCGCGTCGACGTAGTCGCTCCATGACTGTCCGCTCACCTGCTGAACGATGTATCCAGCCAAGGCACTCGAGTAATTGGAATAGCCGGCATACAAACCGGGCGCCCAGACGCGCTGCGGCATCAGGGTCAATAGGTACTCCCGCAATGTTGGTAGCGACTCAAGATCACGTGCCGACATGCCGATGGCCCGCTCCTCGAACCCCGCGGTATGGGTCATCAGGTGCCAGACGCGAATCGGCTCTTCGTATGTGGCCGGGATCTCGAAATCGATGTAGTCGCTGACGTCCGCATCGAGGTCCAACCGGCCTGCCTCGTGCAGCTGCATCATTGCGGTCCATATGAACGTCTTGGATACGGATGCCACCCGGAACAGGCTCCGGTCCGGATCGGCCGCCTCGCGCGCCTCCAGATCTGCAAAACCGTAGCCGCGCTTGAATAACAGTTCATCGTCTTTGACCACAGAGACGATTGCGCCGACGATCTCGTGGTCGCGTGCCTGAGTTACCAATGCGGCGTCGAAGAACGCAGCAACGTTTGCCGCATTCAACGCTGGCGGATCGGCTGGGGAAATGTCGCCGTAAGCGGTTCCCAGCGCGAGCATAAGGGATGCACCGACTACAATCTTACGCAGGTGATTCATGCGATCGCCTTTTTTGAACACGCTGGTTGTCCCGCTCATTGTAGCTCACGCGTGACGGTCACCCGCCGGTCCGAATCCGGCGGCGCTGGGTCGGCCGCTCCCAGGAATCAGCGACCTGGAAAGAGACGCGGGTACGAAAAAGATGGATCAGGTACCCACCTGATGCGATGGGTTCCCGTAACGCGGATAAAAGAACAGTGCTGCGTTGGTGATGCACTTGCGCCTCGAGTTGTCACCGGCCGTCTACTGCTCGGTCGGATCTTCCTCGTCCCAGCGTTCAAACACCCGACCGATGCGTTCTTCGGCGGCTTTGGAGCCCAGCCGACGTGCGGACAACAACGCGTCTTCGGCGATTGATCGGGCCTCCAGGTCGCGATCCAGCATCTCTAGTGTCGAGGCAAGGGTGATCTTTGCGAAGACCAACGGATCATCCGCACCAGCCGCCGCTCGCGCCTCGACCGAGCGCCAGAAATACGGTAGGGAGGCTTCGACGTCACCGCGCAGATACACAACGAAGCCCATGTGTCGCTCGTACTCGCCGCGAAACAGCACACGCTCTCCCGACGTCTGATCGAGCATCAGTGAACGCTCAAATAGTTCGCCGGCCGTGTCGAGGTTACGGCGCTGCATTTCAATGAGACCAAGCAGGTGCACAACGTCAGCCTGAGCGCGGATATCACCAATCTCTTGGTACAAATCCAGAGACCTGTTAGCCAACGATTCCGCCTGCGGAAACAATCGTTCGCCCAACTCTGCGCGGTACTCATAGCGAGCCAGCCCGTAGAATACGACGGCCGCTAGTGCTTGATCAGCGGGGTCGTGAAGCTCCACCGCTCGATCAAGCTCCTCTTTCGCACGACCGGAGGGCCGTGTGCCGTCGTGCAACGCCATGCGATCGTAGATTGTCGCAAGCTCAAGGTGTAAGTGGGTGGCGTCGGCGTTCGACAAATCCGGCTCGGCCATGGCCTTCTTAACGGCCGCTTCAGCCTCGAGCAGCCTGCCTTCGAGGCGCAAGTCGATGATGGCTGCGTCCACCGCGCTCTGTGCATTGGCGGTTGCGAAAGATAAGAAGAGCAGCAGAACGAGGACGGATAGACTTTGCATGACGACTCGACCGTTTTTCCCTTCGGCCGCGCGAACGATTCAGAGTTCGCGCAGCCGCCGAGATATATCAGAAGTAGGCAGTAATACTAACCGGAGACGGCCATTGATCGAATGAAGAGTCTGCCTCTCGATGGTTAGACTCCGTCCCAGCCCCAAACTCCAACAAGCCGGCCACCGTGGGCCCGCTCTCGGCGTATCGACACCCAGCTCCTGGTCGAGCGGTTGGCCAACTATGAGTCAAACCACGTCGGTCTTCGTCGTATCTGCCAACAACAGATGAGAACCACGTTCGATTGATTCGGATCACGAATGGGCGATCCTCACCCCTTGGGGCCGCGTTTGACTCGTTTCGCGAATCGGTCCGCCCCGGCCGCCATCTAAATCTGATCTAATCGTCAATTCTGCGCGCGTCAAATGACAATCGAATGCAGTCCCCGCAGGGAAGCATCTGGTAGGGTAAATCGAGCCAGTCACAGGTTCGTGGAACAACAAATCCAAGCTCATGAGTCGGACAATCCCTGCCATCGCTATGCTTTTTTCCGCGCCGCTGAGCTTCGGTCAGGAAGTTGATACCGAGTCCGCACCTGTCGATGCTACAGCAGTAGATCGACAAACGACGACGAGCAACGCTGATTCAACCGTGGTTTATGAGGCCGAGTTCTTCGCCCAGTACAACCCTCTGACAGCCAATGACATGCTGGAACGCATCCCCGGCCTCAATCTCCAAAACGGCGGATCGGGTGGTGAGGGCGATCGCGGCCTGGGGACCGGAGGCAATCTGCTGATCAACGGCCAGCGGATTGCAGGCAAGGACAACGCAGCCCAGGACCAGCTCAATCGCATTCCCGCAAACGAAGTGGAACGCATCGAGATCATTCGCGACACGTCCGGCGAACTCAATGTGCGTGGTTCCAGAGAAGTAATCAACATCATTCTCAATGCGGCACAATCCCGCTCCAGCACCACGGTGAGACTGATCAATCGCCTCAATCACGACGACACCTTCGAAACCGGAGGCTCGGTGGGCTGGTCGCAGCAGACCGGCAACTTCCAGGCGCTCGTCAATCTCGATTTGCGCCCCAATTACGAGAATCGTGACAACCGCGAAGTGCGCCTGGACCCGGAAGGAGAACGGCTTGGCACCCTGTTCGAAACCAATATCCGCGACCAAGACGTATTTACCTTCTCGACCAATATGAGCTACGGCGTCGGTCCCCACCGCATGCAGCTGAATCTGCAGGCCATCGAAGGTGACTATCCGCGACCGATCCGACGCGACTTTGTCGATTTCGTCGTCGGCAGCCCGATAGACAGTATTCAAGAGGAGTTGGTTGAGAACGAGGAAAGGAACCAGGAGGTCGGCGGCGATTACGAGTTCAGTTTTGATGATGGTTCGCGCCTGTCGCTGCTGTTCGTTGCCAATCGCGAAGTTCGCAACTTCGTGCGCGAGCGATTCGAGGCTGATCCCTCCACGGAACCACTGAGCAAGGATCTATTCATCGACTCCAAGCAAGAGCGCAAGGAGTTCATCGTTCAGGGCAATTACAACTTTCCCCTGACCTCAAACCAGTCCATGCGCGTGGGCGTGGAGCGTGCCGATACTCAGCTGGATTCCAGCTTGCTCGTCGGCAGTGCTTCCGGCAGCGAGCCGCCCTCGGAAAGATATGGCGGGTTATCGCCTCTGCCGTCTCTCTCCAATCTCGGCACGCGCGTGGAGGAGCTTCGCTACGAGGGCTTCCTGTTTCACAACTGGACTCTTAGCGAGCGCAGTTCCCTGGAAAGCAGCGTGGTTTACGAGACATCAGAGATCTCGCAAGCAGGTGTGGTAAACAAGGTTCGCGATTTTCAGTTCTGGCGACCCTCGCTGGACTATCGGTACAACATTACCGAAAACTTTCAGATTCGCGCCACCGTTCAGCGTGAGGTATCACAACTTCCGTTCTCTTTGTTTGCCGCCACGACCAATGAAGAAGATCGCGACCGCGACGTGCTGGCTGGAAACCCGGAGATCGAACCCCAGACAGGCTGGAGTTACGACGTCGAAGCCGAGTACCGCCTGCCCAATGATGCCGGGGTGCTCTCCAGCAGTATCAACTACACGGACTTCGACAACTACATCGGCAGAACCAATGCCACCATCGACCCCAGCGAGCCGCTATCAGCGAACGGCAACGTCGGACCCGCCAGGCGCTGGGGCTGGACGAGTCGCGCCAGTTTGCGCCTGAACTACTTCAATCTTCCTAATGCTGTCGTGACGGGCACATTGGACCTATTCGATTCTGAAATCACCGATCCGTTTCTCGGCACAAAGCAACGCTTCGAGGGGCGGGGATCTGCCAGCCTGGAGTTTCGCCACGATGTGACGGACCTTGGCCTCAGTTATGGTTTCGACTATCGCTATCCCTTTCACGGCGGTTTTTTCGACATCGACGTCGTTACTATTACCCGCAATGATCCCGCTCGGCGAGTGAACGCGTTTATTCAGAAAATCTGGTTCGACGATTGGGCTTTTCGCCTTGAATCCGACAATACCTTCGATGCAAGCCGCTGTCGGATACGACAGCGCTTCGACGGCACGACCATCGACGGCACGTTGGCGCTGACCCAAGATTCCTGCAGCAGCCGCTACCGGCGGCTTATCCTGTCGATACAAACTACCTTCTAGTTGCTGCTTGCTTCGAGATTGTGGCGTTTAGGCCGCATAACGACGTTCTTGTGGTTTGCAATTTCTATCCTTGCTTCGGACTAGCCCCCTACGACGGCAATTACGAAGGAATGGCGCGGAGTTGGCGGGCATGACGGCGTCAAAGCCTGCGGAAGCGTTGACGGTAGTCACTTGGAGCTACTTTCACGACGCGTTGAAATGACCGCCTCATCGAGTCGGCGCTGCGAAAGCCGCAGTGCTTGGAGATTTCATCGATTGACTCGTCCGTCTCTTCGAGGCGTCGTCGCGTCGCGTCCACTCGCAGCTTTTCGACGAATGCAGCGGGCGTCTGGCCAACCTCATTTCGAAAAACACGAGAGAAGTTGCGCAGGCTCATGTGAGCGCGCTCAGCAAGTGCCCGAACCGAAAGGTCATTGCTGAGGTTATCGGCGGCCCACGCCACCAGCTCGTTGATCACGTCCCGTTCGGCATGTTGCGATTCCAACGTCGCGCTGAATTGTGACTGCCCGCCCGGCCGACGCATGAAAACGACCAGATTACGGGCACAATCCAGAGCTACCGCCTGTCCGAGGTCCTCTTCGACAAGCGCTAGGGCAAGGTCTATACCTGCGGTAACACCTGCAGATGTATAGGTTTGTCCGTCCTTGACAAAAATTGAGTCGGCTTGAACGTCGACCTTTGGAAAGCGCTTGGCCAGATCTGCAGTCCCACGCCAATGCGTCGTTGCTTTCTTGCCATCAAGGAGTCCCGCCTCTGCTAGGAGAAAAGCACCGCCGCAGATTGAAACGATACGACGAGACCGCCGTGCGAGCCGCTGCAGGACGGACGAGAACTGCTGCGCCTCCGAGACCCACGCCGCCGGCACGATCAGCGTATCGATGGCTCCCCGGCAGTTCTTCGCCGGTCGGTGACTTTCCAATGAAATCCCACCGTCAGAGGTAATCTTCGCCGCATTGGCGCCACTCACCAGTTCCAGGTCATACGGTGGCGAATCTCTATTGGCGAGTTTGTTGGCCAAGGCGAAGACGTCCCACGGGCCAATCAGATCCAGCAGAACGACCTCGGGAAATGCGACAAACACGACCCGCCGACGGGCGCCTCGCCTTGCACTACGTGCTGCTTTTTTCATGTTTGCGAAAGATGTTGGCCTATATTGTCGGAATATTGTCATTTACGCCATGAGCGATGTCCAGCATCATTTTTGCGAAAGGTCGGGCGATGGCCGCCCGCTCTGGTTTTTGAATCGGCAAGGGGCGCAATGGACGAAAGTGAAACGGACACCAACACAAATCGGAGACCATTCGTATCAGCTGCCGATGCACCATCGGGTGCTGTGCGAGCGGGCGGATCGGATCAAGCCGGCGGAAGCCGTACGCTTCAAAAATCAAAGATGCAGTGGCCGCCGATGCACAAACAGACCAAGCCGGATGTAGCGATGCTTCTTTACCCCGGCGTCACGTTGCTGGATCTGATCGGGCCGCAGTCCGTGCTGACTCCGTCGTGTAGCGTTCATGTGGTCTGGAAAAACACGGATCTCCTCGAAACAGACAGCGGCATCGTCATGCAGGCTACCTCGACACTTGACGAGTGCCCGATGAACCTCGATGTGCTGTTCGTTCCGGGTGGCGACTTCAGCATCATGAGGGACGATGAGGTGCTCCGTTTCCTGGCTGATCGAGGATCCCGCGCGCGGTACGTGACGAGTGTTTGCGGCGGCTCGATTGTGTTGGGCGCCGCGGGGCTCCTTCAAGGATACGAGGCAACGTCGCATTGGTCAGCACGGGACAAACTACCCCTTTTTGGCGCCACGCCAGTGGACGCTAGGGTGGTGCGTGATCGCAACCGACTATCGGGCGGCGGCGTAACGGCCGGCATCGACTTCGGCCTTGTGCTGCTAGCCGAACTGCTCGGAGAGGACGTAGCAAAGATGTCCCAGCTGGTTCTGGAGTACGATCCCGCGCCGCCATTTGATGCCGGCACGCCGAAAAAAGCTGGCCTTGAGATCATGAGCAAGATGCAGGAATGGTTGGGCCCGATGGGCGACGTGCTAACACCAATGTGTGCAGCCGCGGCAAAGGACATGAGGAAATACCTGTCGGTCGTGAACTAGCTCGCGGGCTGAGAGCGCAGCGGCGAAATCGAGCTCGAGGAGGTATCTAGTGTGAGTACTATCGAACGCCGTCTCTTGATTGCGATTTCAATCGCGCTTTTCTCAACGCTCTACGTGGCGAGTTGGTATTGGCTGTATCCGGGAGAACTCGATGCCGCGAGGATTCTTGGTTGACCACCAAACTCGGAGCTAGCGCTGCGTTATGACGGGCCTGCGGCGCGCAGCGTTAGCTGAGGCTGTGACGCTGCTAGCGCTATTCTGTGTCGCGATGCCGATCAAGTACATCGCCGGAGATCCGCGAGCGGTCTCGGTTGTGGGGCCGGTGCATGGACTGATGTTCATGGTGTTCCTCTGGTTCGTTGTGCGATCTTGGGCAGAGGGATTAATCAACGGAATGGGGGCCTTCCGCCTTTTCGTTGGTGCTCTGATTCCAATGGGCGGTTTCGTCAATGAACGGTGGCTGCGCGGTCGAAGTGCGGAGGTACCCACGCGACAGTGATTTATACGCTGATAAAAGCCGCACACTTGGTATCGTTGTTTGTATGGATTAGCGGCATGGTGGCTGTGGCCCTATCCTTGAGACACCCTGTCCTATCGTTCTTGAAACAGCTCAAGACCTATGACCGGATCATAACGTCGCCTGCTATGGTGGCTGCTTGGGTGTTCGGCATCTTGCTGGCGGTTCAGGGGGGGTGGTTCGCACAGTCCTGGCTGGCGATGAAGATCCCCTTGGTGTTGATTCTGTCCGGGTTACACGGAGTATTGGCAGGAAAGCTGCGCCGCTCCGTAGTAGGAACCACCGATCCAGAGCCAGTTGGGCATCTTCTCTTGCCACTAGGATTGGTGCTTGTGACGTTGATCATTTCAGTGGCCACATTTAAGCCCTGACGCTTCTGATGGCTTCATATGTGTGCCATACGCACACGAAACGAGGGTCATCATTACCTCACGAACGGCCTGCTCCGTGGTCATTCGGTGCCCACTTTCGTCGCTTTGCGACTATCCATATCGCTCACTCCATCCAAACAGCCGGTGTGGGCTGAGGCTTCATTGCGCATGCCCCACGCATGGTAGTAATCAGAATTTGGTCTACACTGACCAATAATAAGACGTAAATCTCCTCACAATTCAGATGTGGAGCGGATCGAAGTCAGCGATTTGGGACCAAAGAGGTGCATCTGGCGTAACTAGAACGCAAAGAGTTCGATGCAAGCTGACCACGCGATTCAGGCGTGGCGATCGTCGTCCTAGTGCGCCGAGCTGTCCTTGTTCTTGCCGGTGAACGATCCGCAAGTAAGAGCAAAGGGCCAATTCCAAGAACAAGGCTTATTTCGGAGGGCAAGATCATGCCAGCAAAGAAGAAGTCACGACGCAAACGCCGCAAATCCGACCCGGGTTATGTGTTTTCCAAGATTCGGACACCCAGTACTCCGGACTACGTGGTCGTCGAGCTTAGACACGACAGCCGGCTCGGCTACACAAGCGCCGGATTCGAAGGGCCCGCCGACACGGAGAAAAACAGCCGTACACTCAATCGGGCCCTCGAACGGTTTGGCGCGAAGTCGATACGATCGCATTTCGATTGCAGCAAAGCTGAAGTAGCGCAGCGTGTCTCGAAAGCACCAGCGCGTCTGGGCATCAAAGTCAGCGCAGACTTCGCGCACGGCGGGTTCGCACAGGTTCGGCCGCGGCGAAAGAAAGATATTCCCGCTTTGGTCAGAGCGCTGAACAAAGCAGACGCCGTATGGACAGCCTATGAGGCACCGAAGCCGGTTCCAGCCGCTATCGCCACCGGTAGTTCGACAGGCAGTCGAAACTTCGAGCCCTCGCAAGGCTATCTAATGTCCGCACCCAACGGGATCGGCGCGATGGGCGTCTGGCACCTGAAAGGTGCGCGCGGGGAGGGCGTTCGGATTTGCGACATCGAAGGCAACTGGAACCGGAGTCATGAAGACCTTCCAGGCAGAATCCCCCTGCTTGGCGGCCAGGTAATTCCCGACGTCGGCTGGCGGAATCATGGCACGGCCGTGCTGGGGGAAATGGTCAGTCGACCCAATGACTTCGGGACCGTCGGCATCTCTCACCGCTCCCGAGCCGCCGTGCACTCGGCGGTAATCAACGGCGTGTTCAATACCGGCCAAGCTATACGCAATACCACCAGCAGGCTCAGGGCGGGGGACGTCATCCTCATCGAATTGCAGGGAACCGGTCCCAACGGCAAGTACGTTGCCATGCAGTACTGGCAGGATGTCTTCTCGGCGATTCGAGCCGCAACGGCAAAGGGCATTACGGTGGTTGAGGCCGCTGGGAACGGCAACGAGAACTTCCAGCTGCCGATATTCAGGAATACCGGCCTGCAGAAAGACTCGGGCGCCATCGTGGTTGGCGCCGGAATTCCGCCGACAAACTACTTCGACAACGACGGCACCGGCAGCGGTACCGGCTACACGGAAATCGGCGTTCCACGCTCGCGCATATGGTTTTCAAACTACGGCAAGATTGTCAACGTCCAGGCCTGGGGTTGGCATGTCACGACGCTCGGGTACGGTGACGCGCAGGGCGGCGCACAAAACCGTTGGTACACGCTTCGTTTTTCGGGCACTTCAAGCGCATCGCCGATCGTAACGGGCGCCGTCGCCTGTATTCAGGGACGCGCGAAGTTCAAGCGCGGACGTCCGTTGACCCCAGCACGTGTGCGAAGACTGCTGATGCAAACCGGTACGCCGCAACAAAGAGGGCCCGGTGTTCCTTTGAGTCAAAACATTGGACCCCAGCCGAACCTGGAGAAAGCCATCAGGAGAGTCTAGGCTTCGCAACGTGGTGTATCGAAACAACACAGAAACAGAACGCATTCCCGGAGTCGCGCCGTGCATCGCTGCGCAGCTGACTCCGGGATGGCAGTTCGTGTCTGCTAGCAAAGGATTCGTGCACGAAAAGACTAAGGAGTCTTTCCGAATCCAGGGGCTGCCTCCCAGCACCCGCGTCGAACTGCGCTATCCGGATCTCGCCAGCATTCCGCAGAGCCGCTTGTCGGACGACGAAAAGGAATTAGCGCGCTATGTGCAGTTCATCTTTCATCCACGTGCCCGGCTCGACAAACACCTGGCACGCATCGAGAACTGGGCCATGACCGAAAGTGCCCACATCGTCCCGATGGGGAGCCTCCCCGCGATGGGTGTCGCTAGGTAGAGATCTTGGTGCCCAAGGCAAGACCGCCTGCCGTCATTCGAGCCGCGCACTATCGCATTGAGGCGGCCGCCTTCCGTTCCATGTAGATAGTCTGCGTTAGCATCAGGAACAGTCCGATGCTACCGGTGAAGATGACGGCTAGTACCCATACCTCCGATTTCATGCCGGCGGCACGCGCGCGGTTCTGGAGGAGAAAAAAGGCCGCTGTCACGCTCATCAGTCGGTCGAACCAGACCTGTAACCCCCAACGCGATCCAGTAAGCGTTAGAAAGCCGAGAGGCCCTTCCTCGACGATCGCGAGGCCGGTCCACGCCGTGAAGGGAACTACGACGACCGCCGGGATCAGCCAGGCCGGCGCGGAAATCCGCTCGTTGTGCTGGGTGACGAGCAGCATGGCGACGGCGGCGACTACGAAACCGGCGAGTGCAATCAACTCGGTGTGCGACATCCTCAACGCTCCATGTTAGTCAACAAGCGGCGACGCTCGGTGCCGCCAACATAGCGCATCGAGCTAAGATGGCGCTAGCCTGGTCTTGCCGCGGCCCCTGTCTCATCCACCCTCAGAACACCTTTATTCATCGCCGCCAGTCCGATCGAAAGGACCGCATTGATCGAAAACAGCAGGACCCAGGGCGCATACTCGACCGTCGACACGCCGAGCGATGCACTAAAGAACGCGCCCGTCGTGGTCCAGGGAATTAGTGCGGCGCTGAGTGTCGCGCCTTCCTCGACGCACCGTGACAGCATCTCCGGCCTGAGCTTCCGTTCCCTGTAAGTTTCCTTATACACCTCCGCGCCGAAGATCACGGCGAGGTAGTTCTCGCCCATGCTCATGTTGGCGACGACACAGGTTGCAATGGTCGAAGCGACGAGCTGCGTCGCTGTCCTTATTCGCTGGATCAGGCCACGCATGAGCACTCTAAGGAACCCGGCTCCGTTCAGAATCCCGCCGAGCGCCAGCGCAATGAGCGCTAGGGATAGCGTCCACATCATGCTCTGTAGACCGCCTCGGTTGAGCAACGAATCGACGCTCTCCACGCCGGTGTCCGAAGTGAATCCATACTGCAAGCTGCGAAAGACATCCGCCACCTCACGCTCCTGGACAAAGATCGCGAGTATCACGGCGGTGGCGGTGCCGGCTAGGATGCTGGGCTCCGCGGCGATGCGGCGAAAGCTCATGGCCAGAATGACGACGAGCGGCAAGAACACGATCGGGTTTGTCGAAAACTGCTCAGCCAAAGGGGTCTGCAGGGCGTCGATCTCTTCGAGGCTCAGGGTCGCATCGGCGTAGTTGAAACCTAGCACGGTGAAGATACCGAGTACGATCAGCAGCGCCGGGCCCGTGGTGTAGAACATGGCGCGAATGTGCTTGTCGATCTCCGTGCCCGCGGACGTCGCGGCCAGAATAGTCGTGTCGGAGAGCGGCGACATCTTGTCACCAAACACGGCACCGGAGATTACGCTGCCTGCGACGATCGGGAGCGGCAGGCCCAGAATGCCGCCGAGGCCGACGAGCACGACGCCGGCGGTTCCAACCGTGCCCCACGAGGTGCCGGTTGCGAGCGACATGAAACTGCAGAGCAGCAAGCAGGCCGGGAGGAACCAGTTCGGGTCGACGACGAAGAGTGCGTAGTAGACGACACCGGATATGGTGCCGCTTTCGATCAGCGCCGCGATTACGACACCGATCAGCATGAAAATGTAGATCGCGCCGATCGCAGCGGCGATGCCGTCATTCATCAGCTGCTTGGCGTCACGGTAGCGGTAGCCGAGACGCACCGCGTTCGCCGCCGCCCAAACGAGCGCAACGATCAGCGCGATATGCAGCTCCAGCTCGAGCGCAAAAACGCTCGTAATGATGATGGCAAGGACACCGGCACAGCACACCAGCGCGGCACCGAACCCGGGCTCGGCCGGCGGCTTCACGTCCTGCAAACTGGGAACCTGTAATCAGCCATTGGCTTCGTTGGCGATCCGTCCTTCCAGTAGCTGCCGAAATCGAATCGCGGCGGCGTCGAGACCGAGATTGATATGACGAGTCGTTTCTGCGGCGATGCCCTGGTGAACGGCCTCCAGTATCACCTTGTCTTCTTCGAAAGCCCGCTTCGCACCGGCGGCGATCTCTTTCGTCAGTGCGTCGTCGTCAATATCGGTGTTGCGGTGCTGTAGCCAGAAGTAGCGTGTGGTGTTCGCATCCACCGGGGTGAGAAAGTTGTACGACACCATCTCGTAGGAATCGCTGCCCGGGACCCACCCTGGCCCGCCTCGCCCGGCGGGGCAGTAGATGCCCTTGTTGATTGCGATTGACGGAAACCGGACCTCGTAGTGCTGCAGCCGGTCGCAGTCGCCATCGAATTTCAGCAGCGGCTTGTAGAATGGCGGCGGCTCACTCTCGTATAACCAGCGAGACACGACGAGCCCATGCTCGTTCTCTTCTATCGTCAGGGGCGCATCCGCCGTGCCTTCGCCGGCGAACGAAGAGCGGTGGACCCAGGCGACGTGCGACGGGTCGAGGAGATTGTCTGTCAGGTAAAGATAGTTGCAATGGACTGTCAGCGAGTCGCCATCCGTCGTGTGCCAGGCAGGGTTGTCATAGTTCTCGATCGTCAGGATCGCATCGTCATCGGCTAGCTCTGCATCCCCCATCCATATCCACAGCAATCCATACTTGTCTTTCGTCGGAAAGCTCCGCACGACGGCAGAGGATGGAATCTGCTCTTGAGTGGGCGCGGCAACACACTGGCCGCGTGCGTCAAATGTCAGACCGTGGTAACCGCACTCGACACGATCGTCGGTCAAGCGGCCCATGGACAAGGGCAGTTTGCGGTGCGGGCAGGCGTCCTCCAAAGCAACCGGCTCGCCGGCCGCCGTTCGATACAGCACCAGCGCGGTGCCGAGCAGCTTCACCGGCGTCAGCTCGCGGCCGACGGTTCCGGAGATCGCGGCGACATACCAGGCGTTGTTCAGGAACACCCCAGAGTTCGCACCTACGCGCTGGTCATTCATAGTAGCCGATCGCGTCTCCGTCGGTGGTTACACCAAGGCCGTTCAACAACCGGTTGGAGTAGTTGAAATAGGCAACGACCTGGTTTGCTTCCAAGATCTCCCCGTCGTTGCAACCCGCTTCCCGCAGGTCTTCTATGTCTTGCACCGTCATCCCGGCAACATCAGTAGTCAGTCGTGCGGCATATCGAAGCAAAGCCAGCTCTTTCCCGTCGAATACCGCTTCGGGTGTCCCGGCTTCGAGCGCGGCGAGGATTTCGTCTGCGCGCGCGTCACCGTCGAGCAGCCGGCGTGCGTTGGTGAAGTGGTGTGCCAGGCTGTAATCGCAATCATTCAGGATACTCGTATAGGACGCGACGACTTCGAGCAGCCACAACGGAAGCGTGTTGTCCGGGTGGTGTAGAACGCTGCGGTAGAGCGCCACGTGCCCATCCATCGTGTGCGGCCGCAGCGAGTGGACTTTCATGACGTTGTCGACCGTGCCGTGCGGCGTTCTGGCACGATCGTACATGTCGCGGAGCGTGCCGGTGGCTTCGGCCTCGGGGATCATTCGGATCCATGCGGTCATTTCGATCTGTCGTCCGCCGGTTAGTAGGGGAGATTGGGTGGTTTTGAGAACACACGCTGGACCATCGGCACGAAGGCCGCGATCGGCAGTATTTCCTCATCGTGACTCAGCGTGCACTGGTCGTACTTCTCCACGAACTCCGCTGTCCAGGCGAAATGCGGGTGGCCCTGCCACCGGTCTCGCGCGTGGCGGTCGCATCCGTCAAGGTCATGGCAATGAAATTGCTGAAAGACCGCGTGATGGACGAGCATCCAGTGATTTCGCTCAGAGACGAAGGGCCGCATCAGTGCGGCGGCAAACTCACCGTGCGTTTCGTTACAAGCCACGAACCCGATGTCATGGAGCAAACCGACCACAACATCTTCCTCCGAGCAATTGGCACGATACATACGAGTCGCCGTCTGCAGGCAGTGGTAATAGTTGTTCGTCGTATAGATGAAACTCGGGTCGTCCTTTTGGCATTCGAGCATGCGCAGGATGTGATCGACTTTGTTCTCCTCAAAGTAGACTTTGCGCTGCGGCTGCCAGATCGCCCAGTCCGCAGCCTCGTAATCGTCCATTGAGCGTTTCTTCACGTATGACCAGTCATCGTGCGCCAACGGCACCGGTTCAAGCGAGATGGGGGTGTCTGTCATAGAACTGATGTTCCTGGGCATTTTGATTGTTATGCGGTTCGCAGCGACACACGCGACGAACCTGATCAGAGCCCCGGTGCGGGGCCGGGATCTCTCCGGACCGTATTGCAAGAAACCCGCACGGTCAATGATGGAAGCGCCGTATGCGTATCGCCTGACCAAGGCTGCAAGACTAGCCGCCGTATCCGACCGGTATAATTACGTCGTCGGTGATCGGTTCGCTTAAGCAGAGTGGCTCGAGGATGCGACCGGATGAAACAGCATGCGTAGCGTAGGGGCACGGGTAGGGGCGTGAAGACAACCCGAAGGCGATTCGTTCAGGGCTTGGGGGCAATCGCGCCGATGAGTCTAGTGGACGCACGCTTGTTGGCCGCGACGGAGGCTGCTCCCCGAGACTACTTCGCAGAGCTCGGGCTCAAACCGTTCGTCAACGCGATAGGGCCGTATTCATCTCTGGGGGGAGCAGAGATGTGGCCCGAAGTCATCGATGCGATGGACTACGCGGCGACGCACAAGGCGCGAATGTCCGAGTTGCACGATGCCGTTGGCCGGCGGATCGCCGAGCTGACGGGCGCTGAAGCCGCTATGGTGACGGCCGGCGCGACCTGCGCAATGATGCTGGGAGTCGCAGCGTGCATGGCCGGCGACGATCAGGAGAAAATCGAGCGCCTACCCGAAACGCGAGGCATGCCGTCCGAGATCATCATGCTGACGGCGCAGCGCTATCTCTACGATCGTTCATTGCGCGCTCCCGGTGCGACGCTGACTTTTGTGGATACTCCCGCGGATGTTCGCGCTGCGATCGGTCCGCAGACGGCCATGATGTTTTTCTTACAGAATCGGCAGGACGATCTAAAGATCGGGATGCACCAGTTCCTCGCGCTCGGTAAGGAGCACGGCGTTCCGGTAATGTGCGACGCCGCTACCACGGTGCCGCCGGTTAGCCGCATGCGCGAGACCATCGAGGCGGGCTTCGACTTGGTGTGCTACTCGGGAGGGAAGGGCCTGCGCGGACCGTACAGCGCGGGTCTGCTCTTGGGGCGCCCGGACTTGATACGCGCAGCAAGGCTCAATGGTTCGCCTCATCACCGCTCGTTCGGCCGCAGCATGAAGGTTTCCGCGGAGGAGTACCTCGGCATGATGGTGGCCGTCGAGAAGAGTTTCGAGGTTGACGAGGACGCC
>JANQQA010000118.1 GCA_028285205.1 Bythopirellula sp.
ACCCGGTATCTGTGAAACGCCACCAGGCAGATCAATGGACGTCGTTGGTTGGCGAACGATTGGTCGCGGCCGACAAAAAAGATCTAACTCAAGCCGAAGCAAACGTCAAAGCCGAACAAGGAAGTTTGAAAACGATCTCCAAAGAAATTGATACCAAGACTAAAGCGCGAGACGAGAAACAGAAAGCGGTCGAGGCTGCCCAGCTCGCTTACGAAACGGCAACGAAGCAGGCTGCGGAGGCGAAGTTAGCGCAAGAGCAGGCCAACGCGAAGCGAACCGAGCTCTCCGGTTCGATCAAGAAGCTCGACGAAACAATTCTCGAACTCGAGCAAAAGCTGGCCGCACTCAAGATGCAGAAAGTGGAACAAGAGAAGCAACTCGCCGCCATCCCCAATGCAAACAAACTTGCCGAAGCTGCTAAGTCCGCCAGCGAGGCGGCTGCGAAAGCCCAAAAAGCCGCCGAATCCAAGCAGTCCGAGCTGACTGCCGCTACGAGCGCCGTGGCAGCGGCCCAGCAAAAGCGGAAGCGTGGAGAACGAAGGCTGTCCGAATTGACTGCGGATGCCACACAGCAAAAGCGAGTCGTGGAAGATTCTGAAATGCGTCAAGCGGAACGAGTGAAAACGGAGGCCGCTTCAAAGGCTTTGGCCGACCAGTCCAACGCTTCCGACCGTGGGCTGATTGTACTTGGCGGCGGACAGCGTCTATTGACCTACAGTGAAGCCTCTTCGACATGGAGCCTATGGTCCGCCGCAGGCGATTGGTTGGCCGAAGTGCCTGAGTTGCGGGCTCAGCCAGCCGTTGTCGCGTCTGGTCAATCGAGTTTACTTGCCAAGGGGCCTGACGGGACGCTCACCTCCGTTCGCTTCGATCCGACTCGTTGGCAACTCACGCGCGTTATCGGGTCGGCGGTCGGTGAGGGTCCTTTCGCCGACCGCGTGCTTTGTATGGACGTTGACCCGAGTGGCCGTTATCTGGCGACGGGAGGAGGGCAGCCTGCACGCAATGGAGAATTGTTGATTTGGGATCTTGCCGATGGGCAGTTGCTCCATCGAATCGATCAACCACACGCCGACACGGTCATCAGCTTGCGATTTTCACCGGACGGCAAAACGCTCGCTTCGGGAGGCGCCGATCGGATGATCAAGCTATGGAATACCAAAGACTGGTCAGTGATCAAAACACTCGAGGGGCACACGCATCATGTCACGGCGATCGATTGGAGTGTCGATCGGCGACAACTTTCAAGCGGTTCGGCCGACGCGACGGTCAAGGTGTGGGACATCGAAACCGGCAAGGCGGCACTCACCATAAGTGATCTGAAGTCCGAAGTGACAAATCTGATTTACGTCGGAAGCGATGACCGGATTGCGGTCGCCTGCGGTGATGGCTATTTTCGCGTGTATCGAACCGACAACGGGAAACGGGAGATCCACGTGAAGCTGCCCGGAGGTTACTTGTATGCACTCGCCGGTAACCAGGAAGGCACACACTTCGTTGTTGGCGGAGCAACCGGGCAAGCCGTCATCGTCGATAACAGCGGCAAGCAAGTCGCAGAATTGAAAGACAGCGAGTGATTTGGCTGGGCTCCATTGCCAGCAAGCTACTGCAGACGAGTGGCTATAGTGTGTCCCACGATCACAGTAAATCGCGTTGGCTCAGGATTGGCCATGGAACGGACAACCATTCTAGGCACTATCTCGCAAGTGGTGACTTCGACGATTGGGCCTGCATACTTGTGAGCCGCAAGGCGCTAGCCGCGGGTTTTCGCTCATCGACCGGTGGCTAGCGCCTTGCCGCTAACCATTCACGAGACAGCACTAGCCACTCGCGTAGCTGGTCCGCTCGCCGATGCCCCTCATGGTACAACGCAGTCAACCCGCTTAAGCTGCTTGTACTTTTAAGTCAACAAGATCAGGGCAGCAGACCACATCGCCGGGCAAACCTAATTCTGCGGGCATCTAACAGTTTGGGAACAACGGAAAGTGAACAAGCAACAACTCGCCGCCAAGATCTGGGAATCGGCCAACCAGATGCGGTCCAAGATCGAGGCCAACGAATACAAGGACTACATCCTTGGCTTCATTTTTTACAAATACGTCTCCGACAAACAGCTAGAGTTCGCGCGGAGAGAAGAATTCACTGACGAGGATATTCGTGCCTTCTCGGAGGAGGATCCTGAAACGGTCGAACATATCCAGCGCAACATCGGCTATTTCATCGCTTACGACCACCTGTTTTCCACCTGGATTGAACAAGGTGGCGACTTTGATGTCTCGAATGTCCGTGACGGCCTGTCCGCTTTCAGCCGCCTCATTGATCCCAACCATAAGCTTCTGTTCGACGACATCTTCCAAACACTTCAAACAGGTCTATCCAAGCTCGGTGAGACAGCCGCGAAGCAAACCAAGGCGATCAGCGATCTGATTCAGCTAATCAAAGAGATCCCGATGGACGGTCGGCAGGGCTACGACGTCCTCGGATTCATTTACGAATATTTGATCGGGCAGTTTGCAGCCAATGCCGGGAAGAAAGCGGGCGAGTTCTACACGCCGCACGAAGTCTCCGTGCTCATGTCCGAGATCATCGCCGACCACGTCAAAGATCGAGACAAAATAGACATCTATGACTCTTGCAGCGGCTCCGCATCGTTGCTGTTGAATATCGGCAAGGCTGTTGCTCGGTACGTCGACGATGACGACAACATCAAATACTACGCTCAGGAGCTGAAGCAAAATACATACAACCTCACCCGCATGAACCTCGTCATGCGCGGCATCAAGCCGAACAACATCTGTGTCCGCAACGGCGACACGCTTGAAGACGACTGGCCATTTTTCGAAGACAACGATCCGGTGGGCACTTACAACCCGCTGTATCTCGACGCCGTTGTCTCCAATCCTCCCTACTCGCAGAAATGGGACCCCGAGCACAAGGACAACGACGCCCGCTTCTCCCGCTTTGGCCTCGCGCCGAAGTCCAAGGCCGACTACGCGTTTCTGTTGCACGACCTGTACCACCTGAAGCCAGACGGCATCATGGCCATCGTCCTGCCGCATGGCGTGCTGTTTCGAGGCGGCGAGGAAGGCACGATCCGCAAAGAGCTGATCGAGAACGACCACATCGACGCCATCATCGGCCTGCCGCCCAACATCTTCTTCGGCACGGGCATTCCCACCATCATCATCGTGCTGAAACAGAAGCGTCAGAACAACGACGTCCTGATCGTGGACGCCGCCAAGGGCTTTGTCAAAGAGGGGAAGAACAACAGACTTCGCGCATCGGACATCAAGAAGATCGTCGAGACCACGGGCGGCCGACTGACCGTGCCACGCTACAGCCGAGTCGTCCCTAAGAGTGAAATCCGCGAGAACGAATACAACCTCAACATCCCTCGTTATGTCGATTCGTCTGAGGCTGCCGAAAGCTGGGATCTGTACGCCTC